>DASVWQ010000024.1:0-5539 GCA_036393135.1 Ktedonobacterales bacterium | reverse complement strand
TTGGCGCCACAATATCAGCGCGACAATGCTCCAGGGGAGGAGGCGCCGCATGTCCAGCGCATCACAGTCGGAGAGCGATCAGCGCGCGGACGCCGTGGATGAAACGGCGCCCGGCGAGGAGCGCGAGGAGCGCCACACGCTCGATGGTACCGAGGCTGGGCCTCCAGACTATTATGGCGCGCTTGGGGCGAGTCTGGATGCGTCGCCGGAAGAGTTGCGTAGCGCCTACATCCACCTGGTCAAGCTGTGGCACCCCGACCGCTATGTCTCCGCGCCCGAGGCCCTGCGCGCCCGCGCTGAGCGGCGTGTTCGCCAGATCAACGCTGCCTACGACACGCTCAGCGACCCTGAGGCGCGGGCGCGCTACGACCGCCAGCGCGTGGGGGGCGAGATGCCGATAGGCGATGTCATCAACGTCTTCGGACAACGTGGCCCCGCCCCGATTATGCGCGACGCGCGGGCGGCGGACGGACATGCCAGCGCGAATCCCAACGGCGCGGGGCAGTTTTTCGGGTTGCTGGCGGCAATCCTGGCGCTTGGGCTGATCGGCGGGGCGCTGAGTGGCGCCGGGCTGGGCAGCGGCATCGGCGCGGTGGTTGTGCTGGTGGGCATCGTGGCGCTGCTGGTCGCCGCGCTCTTCTTCATGGAGGGTTCACCGCTGGCGAAGTGGGCGAATGGCGCGATGGAGGCTGAGCCGAAGCAGTTCGCCGGGGCGCGCCGCGCCGCCGAGCGCGCCCGCCAGCGTCGCCCGCAACCACCGCCAGCGCGCGAGCCGCCGCCAGCCGAGGCTGCGCCCCCTGACCGTGTGGCCCTCTTTGACGCGCTGATCGCCGAGGCGCTCGCCGCCGTGCCACCCCAGTTCGACGGCTACCTGCGCAATGTCGTCGTGCGAGCGGAGGAGGAGCCAGACGAGGCGACGCTGCGCGCAGCGGGCGTGCCAGAAGGGCATACGCTGCTGGGCCTTTATCAAGGCGTGTCACTGACCAGGCGCGGCGCGGGCGAGGTTGGGCCGGAGATCATCACTATCTATCGCGGGCCAATCGAACGGTATTGCGGTGGCGACCTTGCGCGCATGCGGCTCCAGGTACGCGCGACGGTGTGGCATGAATTGGCTCACCATTTCGGGCTGGACCACGACGAGATGCCGGATTCGGTGAAGTAGCGGGCGTCGGCTGGCGCGAGTCGGTAGGACGCGACAGGAAGGGAACTGACACTTGGCGCAGACGAGTGAACGCATGAAGATCGGCGTCATGCCCACATTAGGTGAGCGCTCAATGGGCGCGGACGCCCCACATGGCCGGACGCCGCGCTTCCGCGACATTCAGCGGATGGCGAGCATCGCGGAGGACATTGGGTGCGACTCCTACTGGCTGGCTGACCATCTGCTCTACCAGTTCCCCGACAGCGGGACCAATGGCGCCTGGGAGGTCTTCACCTTTCTCAGCGGCGTGGCGGCGACCACCTCACGCATCCAGATTGGCCCGCTGGTGGCCTGCACATCGTTCCGTAATCCGGCGCTGTTGGCGAAGATGGCCGACGCGCTGGACGAGATCAGCGGCGGGCGCTTTATCCTGGGGCTTGGCGCGGGTTGGCACAAGCCGGAATACGATGCTTTCGGCTATCCGTTCGACCACCTGGCCTCGCGCTTCGAAGAGGCGCTCGGCGTCATCCTGCCGCTGTTGCATGAGGGCAAGGTCGATTTCAAGGGTCAGTATTACGAGGCGCGCGATTGTGAGCTGCGCCCGCGTGGGCCAACCTCGCGCGGGCCAGCGATCTGGATCGGCGCCCGGCAGCCACGCATGCTGCGGCTGGTCGCCCGCCACGCCGACGCCTGGAATACCGTCTGGCACCGTACCGCGGCCAAGATTCCGCAGGTCTGGGAGGGGATGCTGGAAGCCTGCCAGGAGGTTGGGCGCGATCCAGCGACGCTGACGCTGACGGCGGGGACCTTCGCGCGGGTGCTGGCGCCAGGCGAGACGCGCCCCGACGATGCGCCCGCTATCTGCGGCACGGCGGAAGAGGTCGCGGAGGGGCTGCATGCCTTTGCGGAGGCGGGCGTAAAGCATCTCGTGGTGCAGACGCCGCCAGATGAGGTCTGGTCTATCGAGCGCCTGGCGCCAGTGATCGAGTTGCTGGCGAAGGCCTGATACGGGTGTTGAGGTGAGCCATTCGCCGTGAGCGCACGACCAGAGGTGTTGCGCGCCCACGGCCTCGCTCGTTGTAGCGGTGGGAGAATCCCGGCGCGCTGGACTAGCCAGCCACTCTGGCTGATTGAGCGGCGGCGCCACGAGGCGTATAATTGGTGAAGGTGTATCACCGCGATACACGAGTCATTGCTCGGAGGGCTAGATGACAACGAACGTCACGACATCAGCGGCGGGCGCTGAGGCTCGCACGCTCGATCCCGTCGAGTTGTACCGCACGATGCTGACGGCGCGCGTCATGAACGACGTGATGAAGGCGCGCAAGACGCAGGGCAAATATCCGTTCTACATCGGCTGCGCGGGACACGAGTCGGTAGCGGCGGTGGTCGCGGCGCTCAACGACGAAGATTGGCTATCCTTCTACTATCGCGATCTGGCGGGCTATCTCCAGCGCACGGGCGACATCTACGCCCCGCTGCGGGCTGCCTACTCGCGTACGACCGACCCGAACTGCAGTGGGCGCAACATGCCCTCGCACTACAGCAGTCGCAAACACCACATCCTGCCAGCCTTCAGCGAGGTGTCGGGGCTGGCGCCGTTTGCCGCTGGTGTGGGCTGGGCCTTCAAGCGCGACGATTCCAACCGCGTGATCGCGTACTTCAGCGGCGATGGCGGCGCGGCGACCAATGATTTCGGCGCGATGCTGCGTGCGGCCACCGTCCACAAGCTGCCGTTGCTGATGGTGGTGGCGAACAACCACTGGGCGATCATGACGGAACAGCAGGCGCAGTGGGCAGGCGATCTCACCGCGCAGGTCAAGGCGATGGACGCCATTGCGATCGATGTGGACGGCGTGGACGCGCTGGGCGTCTATGAGGCGACCCGCGAAGTCGCCGCCCGCCTGCGCAAGGGCGAGGGGCCAGCGCTGCTGCATCTGCATCTTGGCCTGCTCGACGCACACTCCAGCAGCACCGACATCCGCCGCTACCGGACGCGCGAGGAGATCGATGAGACGACCCGCACCAAGGACCCCGTCAAGAAGCTGGGAGAAACACTGGTAGCGCGCGGGCTGCTGACCGAGGCCGACCTCGAGCGGATGCGCGACGAGTTGAAGGACGCGATCGACCGCGCTGAGGCGCAGGTGCTGACCGAGCCGGAGGTTCCCGCCGAGCGCGTGACTGAGAAGGTCGTGGACGTTCCTGCCTGGCAGCCGACCGCGAGCGCAGGGCCGAAGCAGCGCAAGTTCATGATCGAGGCGCTGAACGACGGGCTGGTGGAGATCGTCAAGCGCGACCCCGGCTTCTTCGTCTACGGGCAGGATGTCGGCAGCTCGACGGGCGGCGTCTTCAACGCGACGCAGCGGCTCGTCAAGGAGTATCCTGGCACGGCCATCAGCAGCGCGCTGAACGAGCAGCTCATCGCGGGCGTCTCGGCTGGCTGTGGCATGGCCGACGGGCGGGCGCGTTGCGGCGAGGTGCAGTTCGTGGACTACCACCAGTCGGCGACGCAGACGATTCGCCTGGCTGCGCGCGTCTACTACCAGTCCTACGGCGACTGGAACGTGCCGGTCATCTGGCGGATGAAGTCTGGCTCCGGCGGCGGTGGCCCAATCTCGGATAGCGGCTCCGGCGGTGGCGCCTTCGGCCACTCAAACGCGGGCGAGCAGTGGTTCACCAACGTGCCGGGGCTGATTACCATCTGCCCGTCGAATCCCTATGATACAAAGGGGCTGCTGCTCCAGGCCTCGCTTTCACAGTCGCCAGTGGTGTTCCTGGAGCGCGGGCGCCTCTACCGCGCCGACGAGCCGCGCGCCCACAAGGGCGGCGAGCCGATCCCGGAGCTGGCCGAACTGTGGCAGACGCCCGATGGCTTCTACACCGAGCCAATCGGCAAGGCGCGGCGGATTCGCTTCGGCCAGGGGCAGCCGTTCGCCACCATCGTGAGCTGGGGCATGATGCTGCTGGAGGCGGGCATCGCGGCGGCGCGCTTCACCGAGGCCGGTGGCCCGGCGGTGGACGTGATCGACCTGCGCACGCTCTCGCCGTGGGATCAGGAGGCCGTTGCGGCCTCGGTCCGCGAGTCAGGGCGCGCCATCGTCGTGACCGAGGAGCCAGACCTCACGAGCTTTGGCCGGCACATTCACTCGTGGATCGCGGAGAACCTCTTCTGGCAGCTCGATACCGCGCCGACGCTTATCACCGCGCTCGCGGCGCCCGCCGTACCCTATGACGCGCCGGAGGAATCCGCCTACTATCCGACGGCGGAAGATGTGGAGCGCGCCCTGGAGCGCTACACGCGCGAATAGCCGTTCGTCTCTGGCTGGCGCTGACGCCGAGGCCGTTCCCGCCGACCGGGGAGGGCCTCGGCGTCGTTTTGGGAACTGTGAGCGGCGCCCGTGAACTTGGACTATCATTCGGTACGATGAATGGTCTATTGACGAATGTGCGGTTGAAAGGCATAATAGCCGCATGAACGACGACATTGACGCCAGAATCCTGGCAATGCTGCAAGATGACGCGCGTGTCTCCAACGCCGAGATTGCGCGGCGCCTCGGTATGGCCCCCTCGGCGGTGCTTGAGCGCGTGCGCAAGCTGGAGGCGCGCGGCGCGATTCTGGGCTACGAGACGCGGGTGAATCCGCGCGTGGTGCAGGCCGGGCTGCTGGCCTTCATCATGGTGCGCACTGAGAACGTTTGTGGCGACGGCGAGGTTGGCCTGGCGCTGGCCGCAATTCCCGAATGCCAGGAAGTGCACAATGTCGCGGGCGAAGACTGTTTTCTGGTCAAGGCGCGGGTGGCGGACCCTGAATCGCTGGGCCGCCTGCTGCGCGAACGCATCGGCGCCATCCCTTCCGTGCGCTCGACGCGCTCTACGATCGTGCTGGAGACAGTGAAGGAGACGACCCGGCTGCCCGTGCCGGAGTCTCCGCGAGAGGCGGATAGCGAGGCGCGGAATGGCGACTAGCGACGCGCGGCCCACCCGGATTGACCCGAATGTCAAGCTCGGTGTCATCATCGCCCTTGGACTGGTTTACGTCATCTGGGGCTCGACCTATCTCGGCATACGCTTTGCCGATGAGACGATACCACCGTTGCTCATGGGCGGCGTGCGCTTCCTGATCGCGGGGGTTTTGCTCTACGCCTGGTGTCGCGCGCGTGGCGTGCCGAATCCCACGTGGCGGCAGTGGCGGTCGAGTGGCATCGTGGGCCTCTGTTTGCTGGCAGGTGGCAATGGCACGGTGATCGTAGTCGAGAAGCAGGTGCCGTCGGGTATCGCGGCGCTGCTGGTGGCGCTGGTGCCGCTGTGGACGATTGTGCTGCTCTGGCTCAGTCGCTCTGGCGCGAACCCGACGCTGCGCACGGTCGTCGGCGTGATATTGGGGCTGGCGGGCGTCGG
>DASVWQ010000023.1:0-3718 GCA_036393135.1 Ktedonobacterales bacterium | reverse complement strand
TGCTGGCGCGCAACCTCGACCGCCCCGGCATGATCGGCAAGGTCGGCGTCATCCTCGGCGACGCGGGCGTGAACATCGCGCACATGGATGTCGGCCCGATCGCCGTCGGCGATTCCGCCTCCCGCGCGCGCCAGCCCGGCGACGAGGCGCTGATGGCCCTCTCGCTCGACGACCGTGTCCCCGACGAGGCGCTGGCGAAGATTCGCGCCACCGACGGCATCATGGAGGTGCGCAGCGTCGAGCTGTAGTCCGGCCTGCGCGTGTAAACCTCTCAGCCGTCCGCGCGTCTCGCAGAAAGAGGCAAACAGCGCGCAGGAGGCCAGGCCGGATGAGCAATGACAAGGGACGCGAGGCGGCGGCTGACGAGGCGAGCGAGCGGACCAGACGCGAGGCGGCGTTGCGGGCGCTGGCGCAAACAGCGGAGACCGCTCCTGCCACAGCAAGCCGCACAGCCAGCGCGCCGCCGCGCTTGCCAGGGGCGCCCGCGCCACGCGGCTCCGCTCGCCGCTGGATCATCTCGGCGCTGAGTGTGCTGGTGGTCGTAGTCGTGGTCGCGGTGGTCGTCGCCAACATCATCGGCGCTTCACGCCCCCACGCGGCCAGCGCGAAGCCCGTGCTGCGCATCGTCCCAGCCAGTGCGAATCTCACCTGCGCGTCGCAGGTCGCCTGGTCGCCAGATGGCAAGCGCATCGCCGCGCTGGGCAACCTGAATGACTGCGGCGGCTCCGAGGCGGACTCCCAGACTGGTACGATCTTCATCTACGACGCCGCCAGCGGCAAGCTGCTCCAGCAGGCGCATCCCGACCAGGCAGTCTTCAATAACGAAGCGGTCGGTAACTGGATAGCGAAGAACACGACGCCCTCCAGCGCAGCCACCAGCCTGATGTATTGGTCGCTGACCTGGGCGCCAGATGGGCAGAGTGTGCTGCTCTATTTCAATCTGATGGCGGCCAATCCCTCCGCGAATGGCGGCTCCTCGACCAGCGGGCTGCTGCGGCTGGGCCTCTCCAACGCCTCGCTCACGAAGGTCTGGCTCGGCAAGTATCTGGGCTTGCAGGTCGGCGACTACGAGCGCTGGGACCTCGCCACCGGCGCCGTCACCCAGGCGCCCATGCCCGCGCTGGCGACGGCGTATCGCTGGGGCGCTGGCGGCGCGCTGATCCCCTCCAGCGCCCCGCGCGATGGCGCGGTCGGCTCACCCGATGGCGGCAAGCTCTTTACCGTCTGGCAGGCCGGTTCCCTCAGCAACCCCAACCTCCAGAGCAGCCCCACCGCCAAGCCCGTTACCACCTACACCGAGACGCTCTGGGCCGCAGACATCCGCCCCATCTCACCAGATGGCCGCTACTACTACACCTACTTTCCCGCAATTGTCGCGCTGACTCCGCCCTCTACCACATTTACCCTGCCAGGCGTCTCGAAGGCCGCGCCGCGCGACAAGGCCCTCCTTGCCCTCGCCCAAAAGATGACCCAGGCAAGTGGTGGCGCTACCCCGGCGCCCACGCCACTCATTGCTTACCGCCCCGATGGCCATCTGCTCGCCGAGGTGGCCTACAACGCGACGAATGACCCACAAAGCGTGACACCCACGACATTCACCGTCTCAATCTACAACACGGCGACGGGCGCGCTGGTCAAGCGACTGACGCCAAGTTTCAGCGGGTTGCAGGTGGGAAACGCCGGGCAGGAGATTCTGGCTTGGTCGCCCGACGGCTCGCGACTGATGCTGGCCGACAACGCCTACGGCGCGCTCACCATCTGGGGGCCAGGCGCGCTCCCCGCGTAGCGCCTGCCAGATAGGTCACCGTTTCCCTGCGACGCCTCATCCGTTTGTAGTACAAAAGAGGCTGAGCCTCCGCTGAAGGTGTGTGGGGCGCGCAAGCGAACAGGGAATTATCATGCATGACACTCGCCCGAGCGGTGACGCGCATCGGGAAGTCGCCGCCTCGATGCGGCCAGCGTCCGGCGCCGCGGCCCGCGCGCGAGCGGCGTCCGCCAGAGCGGCACGACCCAGCGGCGTCCGGGTGGCCCTGATCGTCGGCGTCATCGTGCTTGTAACGGCGCTGATTGGCGCGGGAATGCTCAAGGTAGTGGACCACTTCCGGCCAACCGGGTCGAGCGTCGCCGCGCCTCCGCTGCTGCGCCTGGCGCCGCTCGCCGACGGGTTGAAATGCGTGACGCTGGTGGCCTGGTCGCCCGACGGCTCACATCTCGCGGCGCTGGGCAACACCCAGACCTGCGGCGCCTCTTCGCTCTACGCCCAGTCCACCCGCATCCTTATCTATGACGCCCACAGCGGGCAGATCAGCCAGCAGTTGCAGCCCGACATCGATGTCGTGACGTCGACAGATGTGCGCCAGGCGCTCTACGATAACTGGGACGACCCGCACGCCATCCCCCAGCTTACCTATTCCAATCTCATCTGGACTCCCGACGGCGCCGCGCTGCTACTGCCGTTTGAGCTTCATGTATCGGGGGTCAGCCATCCAGATGACAAGCCGATGCAGGGGTTGCTGCGCGAGCCAATGACGCCCAATACAGACGCGCCCGACGCATTCACCTTTGTCTGGCTCAACCGTCTCTGGAGTCCGCACGCGAATGCGCTGGAGTTATGGGACTTGTCGCTGGCGTATCCCGCCGACGCTCCCACGCCAACCGCTGGGTTCCGACCACCTGTTGGGCCGCAGCCCGTCGCGAGAGTCGCGCCGACTCCTGGCGAGACCTATCGCTGGGGCGCCTCTGGCGCGCTGTCTTCCAGCGCTGAACCAGCGACCGGCGCGGTCGGAGCGCCCAGCGGCGGCCAGCGCTTCACCATCTGGCAGGCGGGCAGCCTGAGCTATCTACCGCCCTCGGCGGTCGGCGGGCCAGCCGTGGTCTGGACGGCGAAGATCGCGCCTGTCTCGCCTGACGGCCGCTACTTCTACTCCTCGGTTCCGGCGTCGGGCGCGCTCGTCTTGTCTGGCGCCGCAGGCGCGGGCGCGTCGCTGAACACGCTGGCGCCACATGACCAGGCGCTGCAAGCGCTGGCCCAACGCCTTGGGCAGGTCGCCGCGTCCGACGCGACCACGCCGCTGCTCGTCTCGTGGCGCCCGGATGGTCGGCTGCTGGCTGCGGTCAGCGAGACACCCGCCACCTCGGCGGGCGCGCTCACAGTTTCGATCTATGACACGGCGACTGGCGCACTGGTCACGCAGTTCACGCCCGACTTCGACGGGCTGACGGCAGGACCAGTGGGCGCGGAGACGCTGCAATGGGCGCCCAACGGCCAGCAGCTCCTGTTCAGCGATGGCGCGTATGGCTCGCTCACGCTCTGGGGGCCGGGCGAGTTGCCGAAGTAGTCCGGCTAGCCCTCCTGCCCGGCTCATACTGGCCGACGGCCCAGCCGTCGGCGTCGTGGGTCGCGATGGGGAGCGGCGCGCCCATCCCGCAATCGCACGCCCTCCATATGCGCCAAACCAGGGCGATGGCCCGCAGTATTGGCTACATCGCGGGCAACGTCAGGCGGGTCCGGGGAGGACGGCGCGATGCCGGAGCGAGCAGGCGCCAGCGCTGGCGAGCGCGCGGGGTGGGCGCTCGTCGTGACGCTGGGAATCACCGAGACCATTTCGTATGGCGTGGTCTACTACGCCTTCACGGTGTTCATCACGCCGATGGAGGCGGAGTTGGGCTGGTCGCGGACGGCGCTGACGGGCGCGTTCTCGCTCGCGCTGCTGTTCTC
>DASVWQ010000022.1:0-5132 GCA_036393135.1 Ktedonobacterales bacterium | reverse complement strand
ACCGACAACCACCTGATGCTGGTGGATGTGCGCCCGCTGCATGTGACGGGGCGCGACGCCGAGACCGCGCTGGAGGCCGTCCACATCCACGCCAACAAGAACGCCATCCCCTTCGATCCGGAGCCGCCCGTGCGCACCAGTGGTGTGCGGCTGGGAACACCCGCCATCACCACGCGCGGCTTCGGCCCGGCGGAAATGGATGAGGTCGCCGCGCTGATCTACGAGGCCATCAGCGGACGCGAGGACCCCGCGCAGGCGGCGGCGACGCGGGAGCGGGTGATCGCGCTGGCGGCGCGCTTCCCGCTGCAGGGGCTGTTCGTCTCGCAGGACCTCGGCGCGGCGCCAGCGGCGCGCTAGCGAGCAGACTCACTCAGCGCAGATTCTCCGGTGGGGACTGGCCCCAGGGCAGGAGCTGGCCGAGCAGTGAGCGGCGCTGCTCGTCGTGTCCGGCGTTGGCCCCACCCAGCGCGATGCCCAGCCGTAGCGCCTGCTGCTCCAGGATTTTCAGCTCGCTCTGGGCGTTGAGCTGCGAATGGTAAAAGCCCCACTCCAGGAATGTGACGATGGCCAGCGTCAGCGCCGCCAGCGCCAGCGGCTCGTGCGCGGCGGAGAGCACAGCCAGCAGCGACGACCCGCCCGCGTCCAGGCGCAACTGATCGCCCACCAGCGCCGCCATCGCCAGCGCGACCCCACCCAGCGCCGCGATAGGATACAGCACGAACGAGGTATCGCTGCTGGGGCGCTCGCCCGAAGGAATCGTGGCCAGGCGCCAGCGGAACGCCTGCTCGATATTTGGGATGTCCTCCATGAACTGCTGGATATAAAACTCCTTGATGACGTAGGTGGTGATGATACTCTCGCGCAGCGACTGGCGCAGGTGGATCAGCCGCACGTAGAAGATCGCGCTGAGCAGGCCACCCGCCACCAGCAGCCCCAGCACCAACGGGCGCCAGTCGCTGTTCGTATTGTGGCTGAGCTGATAGATGAAACCGAGGCCAGAGAGCAGCGCGCCCATCAGTGTGAAGTAGAAGTTGAAGATACGCTCGCGGTTCTCATAGACCTGATAGGCGGTCAGCCCGGCGTAGTCGAACTCCTTGAGCAGGATGCTCTCGACGCGCAGCGAGGCGTCGAGGCGCGGATGCGGCGTGGCCGCGCCGTCGCCATCGGGCGCGGTGGGAAGTGGCTTGGCTCTGGGCGGCAAGCCGGTTCGCTCGGGCGGTTGCATGGGCGCTCCTCGTCTCTCGATGTCTCCCGGCGGTGGCCGGATCGGCGATTGCGGGTCGGCGGGCGGCGCGGCTGATGGTGGGGGACGAAGCCCCACGCACATACAACGGATGAGCGGCGCTGGCGGCGTGACGTTGGCGCGCAGGCTGGCGTAGTCTCAGTACACGGCGCCATTCGCGCGCCGAGGAGAGTGGGAGGGCGAGGGCGCGCATGTTCACAGCCATCTATCGCCGTCTGGGGCCGCGCGGCGCGCTGATCGCCTGGATCGTGGGCGTGGCGCTGGTCATCGCGCTGGTGGTCGGGCTGCTGGGGCTGGCCATCAACCTGGTCCAGCCACCATCGCAACCCAGTCCTAGCACAGCGGTCGTGACGATGACCCATTACGACAGTTCATCTGGTAAGACGGTTCTGAGTTCAGTCAGCGCCCGCGACGGCTCAACCATCCGGAGCGCGCGGCTGCCTATGAAGCCGGAATTCTCCGCCACCGCAAATGGGATGTACTATGCGCAGGGCTGGATGGGCAGCCCTGGCCTCACCATCGGCGCCTGGCGGCTGAGCGATGGCGCGCGGCAGTGGAGCGTCACGCCGTCCAACACCGGCGCCGCGCGCGCGATGCTCGTCGCGGACGGTCTGCTCTTCTACGCCACTGGCTCGGCCTATCCTTCACCGCAGGAAACGCTCGTCGCCGTAGACGCGACGACCGGGGCGCCGGTCTGGGATGTGAGCCTGCCCGGCGTGGACATGATGGCCAACATCGTCCCCCAGGCCGCCGCGAACGCCAGTATGGTCTTCGTCGGCTCCTTCGCCAACCTGTCTGGCGCGTCGCCCTCGGTGACGGCGATACGGGTGGCGGACGGCTCCATCGCGTGGACCAAGACGGTGAGCACGACTATAGCGAGCAGGCAGGTGGGCGCGGCGCGGCTGTCGGGCTATGGCAATGGCCCCGGACGCCGCATCGCCGCCAGCGCCGATACCATCTACGCCGCCGACGACTCCGGCGCGGTGACAGCGCTGCGCGCGACGGATGGCGCGATCGTCTGGCAGTCGTCCGCCATCTCTTCGGCGAACATCGGCGCGATGCTAACGTATGGCGGCGCCGGGCTGTATGTCTGCCAGTACACCAACAACAATACGCAGAACCCGCTGCTCGCGCTCGATCCGGCGACTGGACGAACGCTCTGGCGGACCACCGCGCAGTCGTGCGCCGGACAGCTCGCCGAGGTGGATGGCGTCCTCTACTCCGCCAGCGGGACGCTCTCGGCTACCCGTCTCAGCGACGGAGCGACGCTGTGGAGCGCTGGCCCGGCCAGTGGCGATCTGAGCTTCCTCAGCCTGCGGGTGAGTGAGGGGGTGGTGGTGGCCGCCGCCGCGCCTTCTGGCGGACGGGCGCCGGTCTGCTCGATCAACGTGCTGCCGGGCGGGACATCGCAGTGCAGTAGCTCCGGCTACATCGCCGCCTTCAACGCCGCGACCGGCGCGACCTACTGGCGGAAGGACGTGTACTCCAACCCCTATCTGGTTGGCGACGACTGGTTCGCGGCCACGCAGCCATTCTAAGGACGCCCTCACCCCCACCCCCTCTCCCACAGGGAGAGGGGGAATCCGGGCCTCCCCTCGCCCGCTGGGAAAGGGGCCGGGGGTGAGGGTCCCGCCCGCTAGTGCGCGGCCTGCTTCTCCGCGACCTCCTTCTTGTGGGCGTCGATGATGCCCTGCTGCACGTTGGCGGGAACCTCCTCATAGCTGGAAAGCTCCATCACGAACGAGCCGCGCCCCTGAGTGATCGAGCGCAGGTCGGTCGCGTAGTGCAGCATCTCGGCCATCGGGACCTGCGCGGTGATGCGTTCCATCCCCTTCTCGGCTGGCTCCATCCCCAGGATGCGGGCGCGCTTGGTGTTCAGGTCGGAGGTGATGTCGCCCATGTTCTCGTCGGGCGCGGTGATCGTCACCTGCATGATCGGCTCCAGCAGGGTCGGGGCGGCCAGCGCCACAACCTCCTTCATCCCCAGGCGCGCGGCGATCTCGAAGGCCTGTGAGGAGGAGTCCACATCGTGGTACTTGCCGTCCACCAGGCTGACGCGCACATGCACCATCGGGTAGCCCGCCAGGAAGCCCTCGCGCAGCGCCTCGGCGACGCCCTTCTCGACGCCCGGCACATACTCCCGCGGCACCACGCCGCCGACGATACGGTTCTCGAACACGAAGTCCTTTTCCGCGTCGGTCATCGGCTCGATCTCCAGCCAGACATCGCCAAACTGGCCGTGGCCGCCGGTCTGCTTCTTGTGCCGCCCCTCAGCCTTGGCGCGCTTCTTGATCGTCTCGCGGTATGGCACATGGCGATCCTTGCGTGTCACCTCGACGCCGAAGCGCCGCTGCATCCGCTCCAGCGCGATCTCGACATGCGATTCGCCCATGCCAGAGACGAGCGTCTCGGCGGTCTCAGGGTCGCGCGCGACATGCAGGCTGGGATCCTCCTCGACCATCCGGGTGATGGCGGCGCCCATCTTGTCGAGGTCGCTCTGGGTCTTGGGGAAGACGGCGGCGGTGTAGAGCGGCGCGGGCAGGTGAATCTGGTCGCGCTTCTCGCAGTCCTTGGCGCCGAGGGTGTTGCCGGTGTGAGTCTTGCTCAGCTTGACTACCGCGCAGATGTCGCCGGCCTGCGCCTCGGTGACAGGCTCCTGGCTCTTGCCGCGCATGATGAGGAGCTGGCCCAGCCGCTCATCGGTCGCGGTGTCCACATTGAAGGCGTGGGCGTCGGACTTGAGGGCGCCGCTGTAGACGCGCAGGTAGCTGTAGGTCCCCTTCTGCGGGTCCACCATGGTCTTGAAGACGAAGGCGCAGGGCTGACCGTCGGGCGTCACTTCGCCACGCTCGGCGGCGGAAGGCAGGTAGTCGGCGATGGCGTCGAGGACATTGTGGACGCCGATATTCTTGGTGGCGCAGGCGGCCAGCGCGGGGGCGAGTATGCCGCTGGCGACCGCCGCGCGGACGGCGCGCCGCAGCTCGTCGGCGCTGATCTCGGCGCCTTCGAGATACTTCTCCATCAGGGCGTCATCGGCCTCGCTGGCCGTCTCGATAAGCAGGTCGCGGGCCTGGGCGATGGCGTCGTCCATGCCGCCGGGGACCTCGCGCGCGGTCATCTTGTTGTCGCTGAAGCCGTAGGCCTTGCCGGAGATGACATCCACGACGCCGGTGAAGGCGCCCGCCGCGCCGATGGGGATGGTGAGCGGGGCGACCTTGGCGCCGAAGCGCGCGCGCAGGGACTCCAGCGCGCGGTCATAGGTGGTATTCTCGCGGTCGAGCTTGTTGATGACGATCAGGCGGGGGAGATCGTGCTGGTCGGCGTAGCCCCAGGCAAGCTGTGTGCCCACCTCGACGCCTTTTTCCGCCGAGACCATCAGCAGCGCCGCATCGGCGACGCGCAGGGCGGCCATCACCTCACCGACGAAGTCGGCATAGCCGGGGGTGTCGAGGAGGTTGACCTTGCCCTCGCGCCACTCCAGCGGCGCCACGCTGAGGTTGATGGACATGCGGCGCTTCTGCTCATCGGGGTCCGAGTCGGAGACCGATGAGGCGTCATCTACTTTGCCCTGGCGGGTAACGGCGCCCGCGTCGTAGAGCGCCGCGTCTACGAGCGAGGTTTTGCCGGACCCGCCATGTGCGATGACGGCGACATTCCGGATGCTGTCCGCGCTAAAGACTCTCATACCAGGCTCACTTTCTGCCGCGCGCACGCGGTGATGGGCGTCTGGCGGCATCGCCAGACACGCTATCTCGAACCGGAGCAAATCCAGCTTGGGCTGGCGACTGGTAGGCCCACAGAATCAGCGTGGGTCGCGGGAACGGTGGATGAGGCGGGCGGCTGGCGAGGTCCAGTGGGACGGCGCCGCGCTCCGTCGGGGGACGCATCA
>DASVWQ010000021.1:0-10608 GCA_036393135.1 Ktedonobacterales bacterium | reverse complement strand
TTCGAGGAGGCCATCAGCCGCGAGCCGGGCAACGATCTCGCCTATTACACGCTGGGAACCCTCTACCTCACGCGCCAGGATTACGAGCAGGCGCGCAAGCCGCTGGAAATGGCCTCGCAACTCGAACCATCGTCCATGCAGTACCGTGTCGCGCTCGCTGCCTGCTATATTGGATTGAAGAACGTGCGCGAAGCCAGCCGCGAGATCGAGATTCTGGAGAAAGTCGCCCCGCACCTGCCACAGATCGCCGACCTGAAGGCGCAGCTTGCCCGCCTGAAGAAAGCCTGATGAGCGTCTGATTGATTATTTCCCAGTAGGAGAGAGTCGCCGCCGTGGGAACATTGGGATACGCAGCCATGTTCGAGCAGTTCAGCCCGACAGAGCTGCTCGCCTTCTCGCGTCAGGCCGAGGACGCCGGATTCGGCGGTATCATGGCCTCCGACCACTTCCATCCCTGGACACCCTCGCAGGGGCAGGCGGGTTTTGTCTGGGCGTGGATGGGCGCGCTCGGCATGGCCACCCATCATGTGCGCTTTGGCCCCGGCGTGACGGCGCCTGGCTTCCGCTATCATCCCGCGATTCTGGCGCAGGCCTCGGCCACGCTCGCCGCGATGTTCCCTGGGCGCTTCTGGCTGGGCATCGGCGCGGGCGAGGCGCTGAATGAGCATGTCGTCGGCCAGTACTGGCCGGAGGCGCCAACCCGCCTGGCGCTGCTGGGTGAGTCGGTCGAGGTGATCCGCCAGCTCTTCACGGGCAAGGTGGTCAAGTATCGTGGCGAGCACGTCACGCTGGAGAGCGCGCGGCTCTACACGCTGCCCGAGACGCCGCCGCCAATCTATATCGCCACCTCCGGCCCGGTGATGAGCCAGCGCACGGGGCGCACGGCGGACGGCATCATCACGGTGGGCGCCGCCGACGAGAAGGTTCACAATCTGATGGCGCGCTTCGAGAAGGGCGCACGTGAGGCGGGCAAAGACCCGGCGAAGATGACGCGCATCGTCCAGCTCCATGTCTCATGGGCGAACAGCGTGGAGAAGGCGACCGATCAGGCGGTGCGCGAGTGGCCCAACGGCGGCATGAACTTCCCTAAGGCCGACATCCGCAACCCGGAAGATTTCGAGGCGATGGCGAAACTGGTGCGCCCGGAACACTATGTGGGGCGCGTCTTCATCTCGCCCGACCTCGACGCCATCGCCGCGCACATCCAGCATTACATCGATCTCGGCTTCGATGAGATCTACTTGCACAATGTCGGGCGCAACCAGCAGGCGTTCATCGAGGCGACGGGCAAACGCATCGCGCCGCAACTCCGCTGGACACACCAGCCCGCCCCGCCCGCGGAGCCCGCGCTCATCACGCCCACCGAGCTAGCGTCTTCGCAGCCCGCCGCGCCCGCCGAGCCAGAGGAGGCGGCCACACCCGCCGAGCCGGAGGCGTCACAGGCGCCGATGACCCAGCCCCAGCCACCGCGCTACGGGGAGGATGCGTGATGACAGGCGTAGCGGTGATCGGGACGGGCGCGTGGGGGACGACGCTGGCGCGCCTGATCGCGCAGGGGCCACAGACGGAGGCCAGCGCCGACGCCACCGTCACGCTCTGGGACCACCAGCCCGAACGCGCGGCGGAGATGGAGCGCGAGCGCGAGAACCGCGCCTACCTGCCGGGCTTTCGCCTGCCTGAGCGCGTGCTGGTGACGAGCGATCTGGCCGAGGCGCTGCGCGGGCGCGAGGTGATCCTGCTGGTGACGCCCTCGCAGCGGCTGCGCGAGCATGCGCGGCTGCTGAAGCCGCTGCTGGCCGAGGACGCCATCGTCGTAAGTTGCAGCAAGGGCCTGGAGGTCGGCACACACCTGCGCATGACGCAGATTCTGGCGCAGGAGCTTGGCGCTGGGGTCCGCGTCGGCGCGCTGAGCGGGCCGAATCTGGCGCGCGAGGTGGCGAAGGGCCTGCCGACTGGCTCGGTGGTCGCCTCCACCGACGCCAGCGCCGCCGATCGCGTGCGCCTGGCCATCACGACGCCGACCTTCCGCGCCTACACCAGCGATGATGTGGTGGGAGTCGAGTTGGGCGGCGCGCTGAAGAATATCATCGCGCTGGGAGTCGGCGTGAACGATGGCCTGGGCTACGGCGACAACGCCAAGGCCACCTTCATGACGCGCGGCCTGGCGGAGATGTCGCGGCTGGCGCTGGCGGCGGGGGCGAATCCGCTGACGCTGGCGGGGCTGGCGGGGTTGGGCGACCTGATCGCCACTTGCTCCAGTCCGCTCTCACGCAACCGCACGATGGGGCTGGAGCTGGCGGCGGGCAAATCGCTGGCGGCGGCGCTGGCCGAGCGCAAGACCGTGACGGAGGGCGTCACGACGACCCGCGCGGCGCTGGAGTTGGCCGCGAACCTCGGCGTGGAGCTGCCGATCACCGAGCAGATCGCACGGGTGCTCTTCGAGGGCAAGCCCGTCGTGGAGGCCGTATCGAGTCTGATGGAGCGCGACCCCAAGCACGAACTGCACGGCCTCCACGACGCCTGAGGCGTAGGATGTCACTCGCCTGCCAGGCGCAGCGACTCCTGATATGTGGCGCCATAGGGGAAAGGGATTCCGCGCTCCGAGAGGATGCGCTGGAACTCACCGCAACTGAGGCCAGCCAGACAAAGCCACGTATGGGACGTCGGAGAGGTAAGGTTGGCGTGATATGCCTTTCCTCTTCATGTCCTCTTCATGGCTTACGATGCCCTTCGCGTGGGACACCACACAGGCGCAGACCATCACCGCGCGGCATTGACATGCGGGACGATGGCTGGCGACCTGTACGCGTGTTACGCCGACGGGCAGCTTACCGCACGTCCCGCTCATCGAACCTCCTGAAAGATGTCGACGACCTTGAGTTCCTCGCCTTCCAGGATGAAGCGGACTACTATCGTGATGGATTGGTCTGTGCTGGTGATGGGACGGCGCCAAGCTGTTGCATGAGGCTCATGATGTCCATCAACATCCGGGTTGCTTTACACTGACCAGCCACAAAGTGATCAAACGCCATGCAGCGCACTGCCACCCGTTTCCCAGTAGGCGCTACACCGAGAAACGCTCCTTGGTGAGTGCCGCGCCAGACGAAGTAGCATGCCACCGTGTCCCCTTCAGCTACCTGTTCCTCGATGGTCCATTCCAGGTCGGGGAATGCCGCGCGCATCCTGGCCGCATTGGCCTTCAGACCTTCTCTCCCGTGCTCTTGGCCAGGAGCGGAATCAAGTCCGACATGGTCTTCCGCAATCAGGGCTTCAGCTACCGCCATGTCTCCCCTGTTGATGAACTCCTCGATGAGGCGTCGCTGACGGGCTTTGTTCTCTTCGGTTGACATGTGAACCTCTTCCTTTCGATGCGCTGCTTTCTCTCTGGCCCCCAACAGGGCCCTCGACGCACCACAAGGATAGACCGCCGAGCACCTGATCACCACAACCAACGCTCACCTTTTGCCCACCTTTTCGCATCCCCGTCATGGTATGCTGTGACAAAGATGTGCGCCCCTCCCATCGTCCGTGTTTGGGATCTGCTGATCGGTGAGCATCCGTATGGCAGAGCAGTCAGCCCTGGGCATCGCGCTCAAGCGATATCGCGTCGCAGCGGGCCTCTCACAGGAGCGGCTCGCAGAGCAGGCGCAGATTAGTATACGCGCGATCTCCGACCTGGAGCGCGGCCTGCATCGCACCCCCCACGCCGATACGCTCGACCGTCTCGCCCACGCCCTGGCGCTTTCCGCCGACCAGCGCGCCGCGTTGCTGGCCGCCGCACATCCTGAGGTGGACGCCGCGCCAGGCATCTCCACGGCGTCTGCCACGATGCCCATCGCGATACCTTCACCTCTGCCGCTGCCTCCGACACCGCTGATTGGTCGCAATCTCGAACGCCAGCGCGCCCTTGCGTGGTTGCATGATGGATCCGAGCGCCTGCTCACACTGACTGGCCCTGGTGGCGTCGGCAAGACACGCCTCGTCCTGGCCATCGCCCACGATCTTGTCGCCACTTTCCCTGATGGAGCATGTTACGTGGAGTTAGCCTCGCTGCGTGACGTAGCGCAGGCGCCCGGCGCTATTGTGGGGACGCTAGGACTGCGTGAGCAGCCGGGCCAGTCACCCACCGAGCATCTCCGAACCCATCTACGCGAAAAACGCCTGCTGCTCGTGCTCGACAACTGTGAGCATCTATCGGGCGTGGCGCTGCTTGTGGCCGACCTATTGGCGCACTGTCCCTACCTGGCGATCCTCGCGACCAGCCGCACCCCGCTGCGCCTGCGCGCCGAGCACACACTGCCGCTCGGTCCGCTACCGCTGCACGAAGCGGTGGCGTTGTTTCACGAGCGCGCGCTCGCCGTGCGGCCCGATGGTGTGTACGACGAGCCGGAGATTGTGTCAATCTGCGAGCGTCTGGATTGCCTGCCGCTCGCCATCGAGCTGGCTGCGGCGTGGGTCAGAACGCTTTCGCTGTCGCAGCTCCGCGACCACTTGGCGCGTCGGCTGCCCCTCTTACGAAAAGGCGCCGCGGACCTGCCAGACCGCCAGCGCACGATGGAGGACGCCATCGGCTGGAGCTATAGCCTGCTCTCCGAGGAGCAACAGCGCTGCTTCCGCGCGCTGGGTGTCTTCACCGGTGGCTGTATGCTCGATGCTGCGCTGGCGGTCTGCTGGGAGCCGGGATCGGTCATGCCGCATGAGGCGCTTGCGACGCTGGCAGCGGTCGTGGATGCTGGCCTGCTCCAAACCGAGACGGTCGCCGCGGGCAAGGTACGCTTCCACCTGCTGGAACTGATGCGCGAATATGCCCTGGAGCGGCTGAGCGCGGCGGGCGAGGAGGATATCTGTCGGCGGCGGCACGCCGCGTATTACGCCACGCTGGCGGATGACGCGCTGTTCTTTGGGCCGGGGCCGCACGCGAGCGATGCCGGTTTGGCGCGCGAGTTGCCAAACGTCCGTGCAGCGCTCGAATGGGCAGAGGTCAATCGCGAGGCCGAGCTAGGCCTGCAACTGGCCGGCTTCGCCCGGCTCTGGGGCCTGCGCGGCGAGCTGAGTGAAGCGCTGCGCTGGCAGGAGCGCATGCTCGCACTCGACAGCGCTGTGCGCGCGCAAGGCGGCCCTGCTGCGCCACTCTCCCTACGTGTGCGCCGTCTCCATGGCTTCCCGCGCAATCTGCTGGCGGCTGGTATGCTGGAACATGCGGAAGCCATCGCACAGGAGGCGCTCGCACTGGCCGAAGATGTCGGGGATGCGGATGCTATCGGCAACGCCTACATGACGCTGGGCCTAATTGCCCAGGCGCGCGGCCACCTCGACGCGGCCGAGGCGGCATTCACTGTCAGCGCAGCCCACACGGAATCCACCGCGCCGGGCAATCTTCGCCTTTGGGCGCTGACCAACCTGGCCGAGATCGCACGGGCGCGCGGGAATCTGTCGCGCGCTGAGGAACTGCTGGCCGAGGCGCTCGCTCTCGCGCGGGCCGCGAGCAACAGCTGGGAAGCCGCGATGATCGTCACCCTGCTGGGCCATACGGCCCGCCAGCGCCGGCAATACACGCGGGCGCGGGCGCACTACTGTGAAAGCCTCGCATTGTTCTCCGCCTTCGATAGTCCCCCGTTTCTCGCCTGGTGCCTCGAAGGGCTGGCCGCCACGCTTGCGGCTGAAGGCGCGGTGGCCCGCGCCGTCCGGCTCTACGCTGCCTCGGCCAGCATGCGTGAGCGTGCTGGCGCCCCTGCTCCGCCGCAAGAACGCGCGGAAATCGAGCAGATCCTCGATGACATCCGCGCTCGACTAGGCGGGCCAGTCTTCCGCGCCGAGTGGGCTTCGGTCGCAACACTCCCTCGAGAGCAGATCGTGGCCGAAGCGCTCACCCTGGCTGCGGAGCCGCCGGGCAGAGCTCGTGCGCGAGGTTCGCGGGCGCTCAGGCGGGCGGGCAATGGGTCGTAACCGGGCGCTCAGATAGCTCGTGTTGATACGAGGCATTCTACCAGGCTGTGTCACACTGCCGCATCGCACAACTCGCTCTAAGAAAGGCAATGCGTCGGGGTAAGGTGTGCGCCACATAACGCCACTGTGCCGCGCCGACCCCTAACCATCCCTCGGCGCGTTGAGCGTATGAGCGGGCGTGTCTGGGGCTGGCGGCTTGACGTTCCCCAGCCCCAAAGAAGAAACCAGGTTCAGTAGGCCATAGCCTTCCACTGACATCTGCTATGAACTTGCTCTGAGAGCCGTAGAACCGCCGACGCGTGAATAGACTTTCGTAGTTCCGATCGTCCATATTGCCCGGAAGATGCTGAATAATTGGCGGTTCTGGAGGCGTTTCCGCCTATTCTGGATAGATTCATGGCAGGCCGCTAGTGGAAGAGCACGCCCGCGTAGACCAGCGCGCCAAAGGCCACCAGCGCCAGGATGGTCAGCGCCATCAGCGCGACGACCAGCAGGATGGCGCTATCCAGCCGGGACGTGTGGCGCGGCGTGGCGTCAGCGCGGCTGGCCGCGTGGCTGCTGGCGGCGCGTTCCCGTCGCGACTCTTTGCGCGACTCTTTCGTGGCCCGCTCGTTCTGGAGATGCTCGCTGCGAAGCTGCGAGACCACCTGATCGCTATACGCGGCGGCGGCGGCGCCTGAGGCTGCTCCGACGGCCACCGGTTCGCGGACGCCCGCAGGCGAATAGGCGCTGGCCAGCGCATCGAAATAGGCGGTGTAGGCGTGCGCGAGCGGCGGAGAGTCAATCGCGAGCATTGTCTCGTCGTTGGCCTCGGCGTTCTCGGAGAAGTTGTAGCTGCCGGTGAAGACCAGGTGGTCATCCACCACGATGACCTTGTTGTGCATGAAATCCTGCTCGCGCCCCGGCGAGAAGCCATGCGTCGGCGCGGCGATGAAGCGCGGGTCGCGCAGGAACCAGAAATCCGCGTCGCCCGCTGCGCTCGTCTCGTCGCGCTTACCCTTCCCCGTGCGCCCGGCGTGGGCTGTCGCGCCGTGGTGGCCGCTGGCGCGCGTCACATCCTCCATCCCGTGCGGGTCGTAGATGCCGCGAATGTCGAAGTGATGGTCCGAGGCGAAGGGGCGCAGCGCCTCCAGCACACCGGGATCGCCGATCAGGAAGGCCATGATGCGGACGCGGCGGGCATGACGCAGCGCCTCGACCAGCGTATCCTCGATGCCCTCGCCAGCGGCGGGCGCGAAATAGGGCGTGATCCGCGCGCCATCCACCGTCACGGCGGGCGGCGTGGGCGCCGGATCGGCCTGGCGGAGGCGGCCATCGCTGTGGGTGTGTTGCGGGCTGATGAGTTCCTCGAAGGACGCGCTGTAGAGCGCCGCCAGCGCCTGCGACTGGATCGCCAGGCAGTTGTTGTCTTGCAGTTCCAGTCCGCCAGCGGTGAAGTTCGCGGAGCCGACCCAGACCGTGCGGCCATCGCGCACGAGGTATTTGTCGTGCATCAGGTGGCGGCCATGCTCGTGTATTCCGGTCGCGTGCGGAGCCAGCCCGGCCTCCGCGATGGCCTCGGCGGTCCCGCTGGGCTTGGGGTCGCCCTCCAGCCCACCGTTGCGCTCGCCGCTGTTGTCATACGCGATGCGCAGGCGGATGTGCGGGCGCGCCGCGACTCGCGCCAGCGCCGCCAGGATGTCGGGATGGCGCAGGTCATAGATGGCGCAGTCGAGCGAATAGTTGGTTGCGTCGATGAACGCGACGATGCGCTCCACGAGCTGGGCGTCCAACCCGGCGCGCTTCGACTGAAAGTAGGCGTTGATGTCGGGACTCGTGTAGGTCGTGATAGACATAGACGCTTCCGCTCACTTTTCGCTTGACTGCCCGCCCCAACGGCTCGGCGCGCTCGATGCCCTGCCTGGCAATCTCCAGAGCCAGTGGCGGCGCCAGACGAGTGTAGTCCTGCGCCCGCCGCTTGTCAACGCCGCCCGATACCCGTCGACGCACACGCAAAGGCCGCTCCTCCTGATGGGGAAGCGGCCATATAGGTAGTGTAGCGAGCCGCCAGCGACGGCGGGCGTTGCTATCAGACTCTGGCGTGGGTCAACTCAGTCCGGGCGGACTGGCCAGCCTTCGTCAGCTCCGGGCAGGCGCCACGCACCAGCCAGACACGGCAAGCAGCGTTGCGCAGCACGTAGTCGGCGGTCTCGTTGAGGGCGAACTGGCCATTGACGCCGAGCTGATAGGGGGCGCCGAGCACGATCAGCGCGCAGTCATGGTCGATGGCTTCCTGAATCAGCGCCTGCCCGAAGTGGCGGGTGTGGATGATCTCAGTCTCCAGCCGCACCTTCATCTGCTCCGCCACGGCCTTCGCCTGGTCGAGCGCGTGATTGGCGGCGGCTGTCTCTTTCTCCATCGCGTCATCGAGCGCCAGTTTGCGCGGCACGACGATGCCGAAGACGCCATAGACTTCACCGCTGCGCTTCTTGGCGGCCTTGCAGGCGACCGCGATAGCCTCCGGGTCGATGTTGGTGTCCGTCAGCGCGACGATGATGTTGCGTTGCTTGGCGAGCTTGCCCTGTTCGTCCAGGGGAATTGGAAGCACATCGGCGTCAGGGGCAGCGCCCTGCTGGCCGTTCACTTTGACGGCGCCGCTCTCGGAGAGCGTTGACCGCTCAAGTGTATCCACGAACCTGTCCTCCTCCGCCCATCACAGCCGCGGCTAGGTCGTCTGGCGCCGCGTGCGCCGGGCGGCTGACGAGCAGTGGCAGGCGCCGCTGTTGGGCTGCCGCCAGGTCGCGAGTGTGAAGTCGGATTTTTGCTGTTTAGCCGGTCGCTGACCGGGTCAAACTCATTGCTGAGAGTGATTGTAACAGATGACTCGCGGTTTTGCGCCCCCGCGCCGATTTTCGGGCCAGAGCGCGCTTCCCGCTCATCTATGTATACGGTCTGAGAGGCCTCCGGTTTCACCTCGCCCTTTTATCTCAGCCCTGAACCATTCAGCCACGCGCCGCCACGCGCCAACGCTCCTCCGCGCGCCATCATGTTACATCGCTCTTCAGCGTATAACGCATCAATGGCGCCAGTGGGGTCGCGCGGCGCAGGTCGCTCGGCGTGGTGGGATACCCCAACAGGGCTGGCCCGTCTCATCTGATAGCGGGATGTGGTGTACAATTCCACGGGCCGCGCCGCGCGAATGGCGGGGCGCTATGATGTGGCCGCTGGGAGCGGCGTGCGAGTAGGCGGGAGATGAGGCGCAATGGGCGATGAGCGAGACCAGGACGCGGAGCGAACGCCACTCTGGCCCCCAGAGCCAGACGACAGCGCGCCGACCCAGCCCGATTGGGGCGCGGCGCCTGCCACCGCGCCCGATCCATCGCCCTATCAGCCCTACAACCCCTATGCGCCCTCTGAAGCATCGCCTCGCGTGTCAGGCGCGCCCGCCTCGGCCAACGACAGCCCGCTGACGCCCTGGCTGCCCGTGGATGAGCCGTGGCCGGGTGAGCAGCCCTCCACCGCTCCCTCACTGAGTGACGCGCCAACCGCCGAGATGAGCGTTGCGCCCGCGCCCGCTCCGTCGCCATCGCCGCTGGATGGGCCAACGACGCGGGTGAGCGCAGCGCCCGCGCCCAGCCTGCCCGACGAGGCCGCCACCCAGAGCGCCATCATGCCGCCGCCCGCGCCGCCTGCCGCGCCGCCAATCACACCGCCTGCCGCGCCCACGCTCACCGCGCCGCCCGCTCCACCGGCGCCACATCCCGCTCCACCAGCGCCACATCCCGCGCCGTCGGCGCCGCCCGCGCCAGCGAAACGGCCACGAACGCGCTGGCGTCTCGGCGTGGCGCTGGTGGTCTGCCTGTTGCTGCTGGGGGCCGCGCTCGGCGTCTATCGCCATGCGCAGGACCTCGCGGCGGAGCCAGTGAAGGTCATGGCGAGCTATTGCGCGGCGCTGACCCACGACAACTACCAGGCGGCCTATGCGCTGCTCTCATCGAGCGCGCAGGCGCAGACCACGCAGACGCAGTACCTGGCTGACGCCGCCGACCACGACGCCATCGAGGGGCGTGTCACGGCCTGCTCCAGCGCGCCGACGACCACCCTCTCGCCACTCTCGTTTCTGCGCTCGCCGCGCTCGCTGCTCTTCAACGCCACCATCACTCGCAAGCATGCGGCAAAGGGGCAGATCGCCCTGACCCGCGACGCCAGCGGCTGGCATGTGGCGGCGCTCTCGTCGCCGTTGCAGGGCATCGACCTGGGGCCGCTCACCGTGCAGCGCGCGGTCTGCGCCGACCTGGGCAAGCGCGCCTATGACCAGGCGTTCGCGCTGCTCTCGACACCTTATCAGCATGAGCAGGGCAGCGCCACGACCTTCACCAAGGCGTTCGGTTCCTCGCTGACCATCACCGCCTGCCCGGCTGATCTGAAGACCTACAGTGTGAACGCTACCGACCAGCAAGCCACGCTCGCCGCGCCGCTGACGCTGAGCTTCGCAGGGGCTTCGGCGCCGGGCGCTTTCACGCTGCCCGCGCAGTGGACGCTGGTGCGCGAGGCCGATGGCTGGCGTGTGGATAGTATCAAGCCAGCGCTGGGCCAGTGAGTCGCCCGTCGCCGTGGTGGAGAGGAGCCGAGCTACGCCAGCGCCACTCGCGGTGGACGCGCTGACCCTCGCCGATGCGGCGC
>DASVWQ010000020.1:0-2098 GCA_036393135.1 Ktedonobacterales bacterium | reverse complement strand
CACGAGCAGCCCGAAGCTGAAGAGCGCCGTCGCCCAGTTGAAGATATTGCTGACGAGGAAGTCGCGGCGGCCAAGCTGGCGCAGATCGAGCGCCGGGTCGTGGCTGACCCACAGCGAGTAGATGGCGAAGATGGCCAGCAGCAGCGCGCCGACGCCCAGTAGCGTCCACATCAGCCAGTAGCCCCAGCCGTAGATGTCGCCGCGCGGATTGGCGGGCGTGATAGTGGCGGGGTTCACCTTCGTCACCAGCGTCAGGGCGTACACGACCGTCACGATGCCCAGCGTCGAGAGCGTCAGCCCGATGAAGTCGAACCGCGCGCCGCGCGAGGGAGCGGCGGCGTCGCGCGGGAGGGCCAGCAACGCCGCGATGATGGCGATGATCCCGACGGGGACGTTGATGATGAAGATACTGTGCCAGTCAAAGGTGTCGCTGAGGTAGCCTCCCGCGATGGGGCCAAAGACGGGCGCCAGCAGCAGTGGCACGCCGACCAGCGCGCTGGCCTTGGCGCGCTCGGCCTGCGGGAAGCCCTCGAAGGCCAGCGCTGGGCCGATGGGCAGCAGGATGCCGCCGCCGACGCCTTGTAGCACGCGGAACGCGATCAGCCAGGTGACGCTCGGCGAGATGACGCAGAGCGCTGACCCCAGCGTGAAAATGGCGAGGCCGACGACGAAGAGCCGCTTGCGTCCGAAGCGGTTAGCCAGATAGCCGCCGACCGCGACGACGGCGGCGTTGGCGAGGAAGTAGCCGGTGATGATCCATTGCGCGGTGTTGACATCCGCGCCCAGCGCCTCGCGAATCGGCGTGAGAACGACGTTGACAATGGTGGCGTCGAGGGCGATGGGAATGAGGCCAAGCGCCGCCACGAGCGCGATGACATACTTGTTGCCGCCCCGGACCGGGGCCTGAGCCGCTGACATCTCCATGTCGATACCCGCTTTCGGCAAGGTTTCAAAACGATACGATACAGTATCGTTTACATTGGAGACGATAGCACAGGCGTGCAAGATATGCAACGGTATCGTAGCGAAATAGTTGCGCGATGAGTGAATTGTGAGCGAGAATACACTAAGACCGAAAGGGGTGGGCTATGACCGGGCTGAGTGACGCGACTTCGACCGACGTGGGAGACAGTAGCCGCGAGGCGATGGACGGCGCGGAGGAGCCTCCGCAACGACGGCCAGGACGGCCACGCAGCGCGGAGGCGGAGCAGGCGATCATCGAGGCGGCGCTGCGCGAGCTGGCTGATGAGGGGCTGGCCGGGATGAGCCTGGAGGGCGTGGCAGCGCGGGCGGGCGTGGGCAAAACGACCATCTACCGCCGCTGGCCCAACAAGGAGGCGCTGGTGATGGACGCGATCATTCGCATCAAGCCGCCGCTCCGCTCCTTCGATACTGGCAATCTGCGCAGCGACATCGAGAGCTACCTGCTCAATCTCCAGCACATGCTGGGAGACCCCAACACCCAGCGACTCACGCTGCGGTTGGTCGGCGAAATCGCATCACGCCCGGCCTGGTTCACCGGCTACCTGGCTGAGGCGATGAAGCCGAACTACCAGGCGCTCAAAGACATGATCAATCGCGCCCGCGAGCGCGGCGAACTGCGCGCGGATGCGGACGTGACGCTAGTGGCCGATATGATCGGCGGCGCGCCGTTCTATCACATGATGCTGGCATACTTCCTGCCGGATCAGCCACCGCTCGACGTTCACCGCTATGTCGATCTGCTCTGGGAGGGGCTGAAGCCCTACGCCGTCTCGCGCTAGCGCACTCTCGTAGCAGCGTGGAGCCGAGCGCGCAGGCCTGCTTCGCCCTCGCGCATCACGTGGTCGTGGCTGGCGCGGAAGACTGGCTCGACAAAGTAGCCCGCCAGATTGAAGAGCGGATTTGTCACGCGGACATACCAGTTGAAGATGACCAGCGAGCCGCCATCGGGGCGGGCGAAGAAGCGTGTCTCCAGGACGCCCGCGAGGTCGCCCGAGACGACCTGCCGCCAGTGACGCTGCGGCTCGATCACGGTCATCCGTGAGGTGATGCGGAAAGGCGGCGCAAAGCGGGCGACGCTCGGCGCCTGACGCACGCGGTAGTGGACGGCGCGGCC
>DASVWQ010000019.1:0-9847 GCA_036393135.1 Ktedonobacterales bacterium | reverse complement strand
GGCAGGACAGCCATATGCGGGTTTCCCTCTATCAGGATCGCTTGTGTTTGGTAGATGTGGCCGCCACAGCCGCGGCTCCGCCGCGCCGCGCGCGGGCGTTACCCGCATTGTAGCAGCGCGCCCCGCCGCCCCGCAACACGCGCGCCGCCCCGCGCGTATGACATACTGTGCGCAGCAAGCGTGCGGGTCCTCTCGGCGTGGCCGCCAGCCCGGCGGCGAAGGATACGCGACCAAGATGGAGCAAAGCTGATGACCGGTGGAATGACCAGCCTGTTTCGCGCGTTTCGTGATGGCGTGTCTCTCGGGCGGCGGCGGGCGTTCTGGCGCGTGCTAACCTTCTTCACCATCATCAAGCTCGCCATCTTTTTCGCGGCCCTCGCGCTGGCCTGGGTGATATTTGCTCACGCGGCGGGCGACGCCCTCGATGTCTATGGTGAGTCGAGAACCTATCTGCTCACCCAGTTCCTGCTGTGGGTCGTGTGGGTTCAAATCGTGGATTTCAGCGCGGGTACCAGCGTTGTTGGCCCCTATCTTACGGTCGAGGCGCCGCGAGCCTATGCCCTCGCGCTGGTCCATGCGGCGGCGGCGCGCGATGAGGCGGTTGGGAAGCCCACGCCGCTCCCACCGGAGCCAGCGGACGCCGAAGCTACCGCCAGCGAGTTTGGGCCGCTGGCGCATCCGATGCGAACGCTAGGACTGGACCCCGCCATCTACATCGTCGGGATCGTCGCCGCGCTGCTGGCGGTCGCGGCAGGCGTCGGATTCCTGCTCCTGTTCCTCCAGCCCTCGCCCTATCACCCACATCCATCGCTGGGGGACCAGCTGTACAATCTGGGGATGCCCGGCTTCCTCATCCTGGTAGGCCTCGGTGGATTGCTCTGGGCGCTGACCGCGCGTCACTTCGCGCGGCTGGAGCGCCAGACCTTCACCGCACGGGTGGATGACGATGGCGTGATCTTCCAGCTCCCGCGTGGAGCGTCTGGCGGGTGGCGCTTCCGCTGGGGCGAGGCGCGCGCCTTTCTACGCATGCTGACGACCGATACCAGCGGCTACACGCATGAGGTCTTCGTCTTGAGCGATGGCCAGCGTGAGGCGATCTGGGAGGCGCGCTACGATGGCGCGGCGGAGGGAGAGCCTGCGCGGGTGGCGGCGCACCGTCTGGCGGAAATGGTGGCGCGGCGGACAGGCCTGCCGCTGATGGACATGACCCAGACCATCGCCGCGACCCTGGCGAACAATGCCACGCGCCAGGCCGCTGTTAGCTGGGCGATCATGGCGCGAGCGCGGGCCATCGCCGAGGCGGATGGCGATGTGGCGCTGGCCCGCGAGCTGGCGGCCAAGCTGCAGCTCGGCGGAGGGCCGCTCGTGCGGCTGATGGCGCGCATGCGGATGCGCGCGGGCAAGCCGAAGTGGTACTCGCCGGTTCAGCGCGCCGAGACGTTGCGGGTTGCCCGCGCCCTGCTGCCCCATTACCCGACACCTGCCGAGGTGGTGTCCAGCCCGGGGCGTCTGCGCCTGACCGCGCTCTACTGGAACGCCGAGTTCGCCTTTCAGTTCCTTGCATTGGTGGTCGCCGTCGCAAACCTTGTCGTCGCCGCCGCCGTGCTGTTTGGCGGATGACGCGCCGCGCGCCGCAGGTGTGTCAGACTCACTGGTGGCGCGCAGAGAGACGGAGGGCGAGGCGTGGGACCGCTGGATGTGATCATCCGCGACGAGATACGCCGCGCGGGGCCGATGACCTTCGCGCGGTTCATGGAACTGGCGCTCTACCACCCTGAATGGGGCTACTACGTCGGCGGCGGCGCGGGGCGCGAGCCAGTCGGCTGGGCGGGCGACTTCTTCACCAGCGGCGATGTCAGCCCGCTCTGGGGCTGGGCCATCGCCCGCCAGCTCCACGCCATGTGGCGCACGCTGGGCGCGCCCGCGCGCTTCGATGTGATCGAGCCGGGGGCCGGGCGTGGGCTGCTGGCCGCCTCGGTCTGGCGCTACGCCCTGGCGCTGGATGAGCGCTGGGCCGCTGCGCTGCGCTATACGCTGGTGGACCGCGCCGCGCCCGACGCGCCGCTGCGCCAGCGCCGCGAGGCGCGGTTGGCCGAGGAACTGGCCGCGATCCCCGCGCCGTCTGGCGCTGTGCGCTGGGCCGCCAGCCTGGCCGAGGCCACCAGTGATGGGCCCATCACCGGATGCATCGTCTCGAATGAGTTGGTGGACGCGCTGCCCACGCATCGGCTGGAGGCGCGCGAGCGTCGGCTGATGGAGGTCTATGTCGCGCTGGACGCCGCGACCGACGCGCTGGTGGAGGAGCCAGGCGAGCCGTCATCCGCGCGGGTGGCGGAGTATCTGGATGTCTACCGCGTCCCCTGGCGCAACTATGTCAATGGCTGGCGCGCGGAGGTCTGCCCGGCGGCGGAGGACTGGATGCGCGAGGTCGCGGGCGCGCTGGGCGAGGGCTACGCGCTGACGCTGGACTACGGCGCGAGCGCGCGGCGGCTCTATACCCGCGTCCGGCGGGCTGGCACGCTAATGGTCTACACCCGCCACATCGTCGGCGCGCATCCGCTGGCGCAGCCAGGGCGGCAGGACCTGACGGCGCACGTCAACTTCAGCGCGCTCTCGCGGGTGGGCGGCGAGGAGGGCCTGCGCGCCACGCGCTACACGAGCCAGGCCGCGCTGTTGCGTTCGCTGGGCGTGCGCGAGCAGGCCGAGGAGCTGGCGGCGCGGCTCTACCCCTACGCTGAGAGCGAGCGGCATACCGACCGCGGCCAGCGCGACTATCTGCGGCGGGCCGCGTTGCGCGGAGCGGTCGCCACGCTGCTCGATCCGCGCGGGCTGGGCGGCTTCCGCATCCTCATCCAGCGGCGCGAGCGCGCGGCGCGCGGGGTGTCCCAAAGTGGCGCGCGTCACACATCTGGCGCCGTATAATCGGCAGGGATGGGTAGGGGCGCCCGCTGCGGAGGGAGCGCGCTCAGGAGGCGATATGCGGCAGGTCGGTGGCCAGCTCACTGGCCAGACACTCGGCCAATACAGGCTCGATCAGCACATCGGCGTCGGCGGGATGGCGGATGTCTATCGGGCGCTGCAACTCACCCTCGACCGCCAGGTCGCCCTGAAGATCATTGACGCGCATGCTGACCGCGGTGTGGACGCCGATTTCATCGAGCGGTTCCGCGAGGAGGCGCGCATGGTCGCGAGCCTCGCGCACCCCTACATCGTCACGATCCATGACTTCGACGTCACAAACGGCTGGGCGTATATCGTCATGGAGTATATCGCGGGTGGCTCGATTCGCGATCACCTGGCGATCGCGGCGCAGAAGGGGCAGCGCCTGCAATTGGCGTGGGCGCTGGCTGTGCTGGAGCAGTCCGCGCACGCCCTGGACTACGCGCACGAGCGGGGCGTCGTGCATCGCGACGTAAAGCCGGCCAACATGCTGCTCCGCGCGCCCAACCTGCTCGTGCTCTCGGACTTCGGCGTGGCCAAGATGCTGCTGGAGCGCACCATCCAGCGCGGCGCGCCCATTCAGCCTGACAGGACGCGGGTGGTTGGCACGCCGCAATACATGTCGCCGGAGCAATGCCGGGGCAGCAGTCAGCTCGATGGCCGCAGCGATATCTATTCGCTGGGCGTTACGCTCTATCAGTGCGCCACCGCGCTGCTGCCGTTCAATGGCGAGAACGACGAGGTGATGTATCAGCAGATCCATGCGCCGCCTCCGCGCCCTACAGCGGTCGCGCCGCTGATCCCGCCGGAGGTCGAGTGGATCATCCTGAAGGCGATGGCGAAGAACCCCGACCAGCGGTTCCAGCGGGCGAGCGAGATGGCGCAGGCGATGCACTCGGCGCGGATGCGGCTGGAGCGCCCCGATGTCCCGCCCAGCCGCCAGCCCGCGCCAAACACCATGCCGATGCGCGCTCCGCAGGTGAGCGCGCCCATGCCGCCGCACTCCGCCCAGCCGTGGCCATCCGGTAACCTGGGGGCGTGCTTCCGCTGCGGCCAGCCGAACCAGGCGGGCAATCTGTTTTGCGTCCACTGCGGCTATGAGATCGGAGCGCATCAGGAGGCGGTGGATCGCTATCTGAAGAGTGGGCGCCCGCTGCGCTGTCGGGTAAACTTTCTCTCGGGGCCGCTGCGCGGACATGCCTATCGGCTGCATCAGGGCGTCACGACCTTTGGGCGCAGCCAGGGGAATGATGTGATGCTGCGTGACGATGGCACGATCTCGCGCCAGCACGCGCGCCTGACCTTCATGGGTGGGCAGTGGGTGATCGAGGATCTGAACAGCCACAACGGCGTCTACGTCAATCGTACCCGCATGCGGCGCCCGCTGGCGCTGGCCCACGGTGACCGCGTGCGGATGGGCGATGTGGAGATGCTCTTCGAGCTGGCGCAGTAAGAGTCCCGCCTTCCCCCTCTCCCCATGGGAGAGGGGGAAGGCGGGGTGAGGTCAGCGCGCGGCGCTGGCGTCGGTGGTCTGCGCCATCTCGCCCCAGGCGGCGGCGTCCTCGGCGGTCGCGCTATCCAGCTCGCCCTGCGACTCCAGCCAGCGCTCGGCGTCAATCGCGGCGCGGCAGCCTTCGCCCGCCGCCGTCACCGCCTGACGATAGCGCGAATCGGCCACGTCGCCCGCCAGGAAGACGCCGGGGATGTTGGTCATCGTGTGGACCGTCGGCTTCAGGTAGCCCACCGCGTCCATATCCAGCACGCCCTTGAACAGGCCGGTATTGGGCTGGTGGCCGATGGCGACGAAGAAGCCCTGGACGGGTAGCTCGCTGGTCGCGCCGGTCTGCGTGTCGCGCAGCTTCAGCCCCTCGACCGCGTTCTCGCCCAGCACGTCCACCACTTCGGTATTGTAGTGGATGACGATCTTCGGGTTGCTCTCTGCGCGGCCAATCATGATTTTGCTGGCGCGGAAAGCGTCGCGGCGGTGCAGCAGATGCACCTTCGAAGCGTAGCGGGTGAGGAAGAGCGCCTCTTCCATCGCCGTGTCGCCGCCGCCGACGACCGCCAACTCCTTCTCGCGGAAGAAGAAGCCGTCGCAGGTCGCGCAACCGCTGACGCCGCGCCCCTGGAGCCGCTGCTCGTTGGGCAGGCCCAGCCATTTCGCGCTCGCTCCCGTCGCCACGATGACCGCCTGCGCCTGATACTCCTTGTTGTAGGTCCAGGCGGTGAAGGGGCGCTTCGAGAAGTCTACCCGCACGGCGTCCTGCGGGACCATCTCAGCCCCGAAGCGGCGCGCCTGACGCTCGAAGTGGTCCATCAGCTGCGGGCCGAGGATGCCCTCCTCGAAGCCGGGATAGTTCTCGACATCGCTGGTAATCATCAACTGTCCGCCAAGCTGCTCGCCCTGCAGGACCAGCGTGCGCAGGTTGGCCCGCGCGGCGTAAATCGCAGCGGTGTAGCCCGCCGGGCCAGAGCCGATGATCATCACGTCGTAGACCGTCGTGGTCTGCGTCTCACTCTCGTTCGCCATCCGCTGTTGAACCTCCTCCACAGGCGAGCGACGCTCGCGCTGAATGACTGTCATATGGTTTGGCGCGTTTGCCTCGTGTTTGCCTCTCAGAGATGATAGCGCATCCGTGGAAGCGCCTCTGTCTTGATTATACCATAGGGGGGTATGGTATAATCAAGGTGCCCGCGACAGGCGCCCTAACATGGAGTGGCGCCGGACGTATATACTCTACACAGAGGCGTGACGTTTCTGGCAGGCGGAACGGTGGCCCCTGCGGGAGGCGAGCAATGGGAGATCACTTCAATCCAGTGTTTCTGGCGGTCGCGGCGGCAGTCTGGCTGCTCGTCTATTACCTCGTCTTCCGGGTGGCGCTGATTCTCCGCGATTCCTCGCTGATCTGCTGGGGCGTGGGGCCACTGGGCGTGATCTCGGTCTCGCTGCGCAAGCCGCGCTGGTCGCTGCTGGTGGCGCAGTTCTTCTATGCCGCGCTGGCGATGGGTTGTGTGGTCTATTTCAGCCTCTTCGTGTTGGAGCCGCCGCCCGTCGCGGGGCTGTCGCACACGGGGTCGGCGATCCTGGTGGCGGTCGTCGCTCCGGTCGCGCTGGTGACGTTGGTGGCGTTGCTGGCGCAGGCTCGCGCGCGACGCCATCCGCTGTGGGGTGAGGCGCGCGTGCTGAGCGCGGCGCAGCGGGCGACGGCGCTGGGTTTCGCGCTCTTCTTCACGCCGCTGGGGCGGAGTTTCCTGCACGACCGCTTCAACGCGACGCCGAGCGAGTTTCTCCAGACCATCCGCTCCTGAACCGCCGCGCGGTCGGTGGAGCGAGACATAGCCGCTGAGATTCCCCTGAGTGCGAGGAGCGTGACATGGCCGACGACGTGCAGCCGGATTGCCTGTTCTGCCGCATCATCGCGGGCGAGATTCCCAGCGCGGTGGTCTATAGCGACGATGAGGTGTACGCCTTCCGCGACATCAATCCCGGAGCGCCGTCACACACGCTGATCGTGCCGCGCCGCCACATTCGCGACATCGCTGCGGCGGAGGCTGAGAACGGCGCGACGCTGCTGGCGATGGTGCGCTCGGCGAACGAGATCGCGCGACGCGAGGGCATCGCCGAGAGCGGCTATCGGCTGGTCTGGAACGTTGGCCCCGACGCTGGCCAGTCTGTTTTCCACCTCCATCTGCACCTGCTCGGCGGTCGCCCGATGGGCTGGCCACCAGGCTGATCCGGGCTGACTTGGCGTTGATCCGGGCGCGCGTCCACACCTCAGGCCAGCGGCTCGATGCGCACGCTGGCCAACTCCATCCATTGCGGCGGGCAGTCGAGCGCGCCGAAGCGTAGCTCCCCGCGCGGCGTGGCGATGGCATACTGATTGTCGATCCACGCGACGAAGCCCAGTGGTCCGGCGGGCGGGCGCGGCGCGGCGAAGACCTCGCGCCCATCCACCGCGAACCGCGCGACATCGGGGCGCCACTCCAGCGTGTAGTCATGCCAGACGCGCAGGTCGGCGTGGGCGGGGTCGAGCGGTTGCTCGCTGGCTCCTGTCAGTCGCGCCAGCCAGCGCGCCGCCGGGCGCTCGTCGCCACTGATGCGGGCCCAGAGGGCGGTGAGGGCCAGCGGCGGCGCGGCGGCCAGCGCGCTCCAGCGCTGGCTGTGGACGACCTGCGCCTTCCAGCCGTAGCCCATGCCACCGGGAACCAGCGCCATATTGGATGGTGGCGACGCGGCGAAGAACCAGACCGCATCGGGCAGACGCAGGCCACCCTTTGCCAGCGTCAGCGGCGCATTCCAGAAGCCGAAGCCCGCCGTCCCGCGCAGGCAGCCCTCCGCCGCGCGGGGTCGCGCGTTGGCGCTGGCGGCGGCATGCGAGGCGCGGGCGCGGATGGCCAGACGCAGCGGCGGACGCCAGAGGAAGCGGCGGGCGCGTCGCCCACTGTAGTCGTCGATCTGCGCGTTGCTATAGCGGTCGGCGGTAGCGTCATCCAGCGTCAGGCGCAGGCCCTCCGCCTCGCTGGCCAGCCGTCCAACGCCCGCCAGTGTGCGCGCCCAGCGTGGGTCAGGCCCGGCCCCCGCGCCAAACATCTCGGCGAAGCCTGCCTGGTCGCGCGCGGCGTCATCCACGGTTAGTACCTCTCGGCTAGCCTCTAGTGTCTACACCCTACTGGATAGCGCTGTGAACAGTCGCCAGGTGTTCCAAAAGCGACGGACGGGCGCTGTAGCGTATGGTATAGTATACCGAAGTCACCACGGCTCCAGCGGGGCAAGATCACCCCCCGGCAGCTTGTGCGCCAGCCTGGCGCGGATGCGTGATCACGCCGCTTGTCCGATCTCCCTGGCACGTAGTCCATCCCCGCAGACCGTCCGTAGCGCAAGTGGCGCCATCGCGGTTTTGATGACGCCAGAGTCTGGCTTCGATGAAAGGGGTGCGCTGCAATGGGTGGCGCCGCTTCACAGCACGACAACGAGCTTGTGGTGGATGTCCTCCGGCTGGCGGAGCCTGCGTTCGCGGTCAACAGCGCGCAGCAGATCGTGGCGTGGAACGATGGCGCCGAGCGCCTGCTGGGTTTGCGGGCCGATGAAGTGATTGGCATGCGCTGCTACGAGGCGCTGGCGCTGGCGAACGGCGGCGCGCCGGTGGAGTGCGCTCGAATCTGCCGCAATATGGTCATTGGGGTGCGCGCCGAGACTGCTGAGGCGCCGTCTGCCTCGGACCATGCGGTCAGCCAGACACCACCGCCCCAGCGCTCGCGCGCGCGCCTGAAAGTGACGACAATCTCCGCGCAGACCCGCAATGGCCAGCCTCGCTACGTGCATTTCCTCCACGATCTGCGCGAGAACCTCGCCGACCGCCTGCTCCACATGACGAGTCTGATCAGCGCTGGCGACTCCATGCCGCGCGTCAACAGCGTCCAGGCCTCCGCTGAACCCTCGGAGAGCGGCAAGCTGCGCCGCCCAGCCACGCTAACCCAGCGCGAACTGGAGGTGCTGCGGCTGCTCGGCGCGGGCCACTCGACCGATGAAATCGCGCGCGAGCTGAGCATCACCCGCGTCACGGCGCGCAACCACGTCAACAAGGTCCTGGACAAACTAGGCGTCAGTTCACGCCTCCAGGCGGTCGTCATTGCCTCGCAACTCCACCTCATCTAGGGTAGGCGCCACCGACTCCTTAGGGTGATCCTCTCCCACAGACATCCACGCCAGGGTCCCAAAACGCAAGCGCACGGAAAAACTGGTCATGGGCAAACGATTGCGCGCGAGGGTGTTCGCTGGGTGGGCAAACGATTGCGCGAGCCAGTTCTGATCTACGTTTGTGGGCGCCCGGCAGGGGCTGCGTCCGTGGCCCCATGCGGGTTTGCGCCAAGCGCCTGATGAAAAAAGATGATGCAAACGCATCATGCGATGAAGTTCCCCCACATGCTACCACTGTAGGTACGGCGAGGCGCCCAGCGCTACCTCGTGTCGTCGCGTGGGTCGGTGTCATCGGGGACGCCGCCAGCGCCCGACCTTTCCCCCTAGCAGGAGATGAGTGTACATGCGCAAGTATCTCGGCATGGTGGGATTCCTGATTGTGGTCGTAGCCATCGTGGTTGGAGTCGCGTTCGCGTTGAACATTTTTGCGTTCATCCCGGCGCCTTACGCTCCTGCCGCATCTGGTGGCGCGGTGACTGTCAATGAGGATGTCTTCCCATTTGCCCCCTGCACTGATCCAGACTTCACGAAGACCCACCAGCAATACGCGCAGTGCAGGCCGAACTACAACTCCCAGTATGTCCTGTACTCCCAGCCGGAAATTGTGGTGCCAGCGCATACGAAAGTAACGATGGTCATCAACAATTACGACAGCACCTCCGCTCTCATCAACAACTACTTCCTGCAGCCGCAGGGCGTGGACGGCGGCGTCATCACAGTCGATGGCAAGCAGATGAACACCATCGCTCCCGATGTGGTGTCGCACACCTTCGTCATTCATGGCATCGTCAGCGACAAGCAGCCGTGGCTCTATGTCGGCGTGCCGATCACGGGCGTTCCCGATAGCGCTCAGACGGACGCGGCAGGCATGCCCAACCAGCCCGTGGTGACGACCTTCACCTTCACGACGGGCGCCCCCGGCAAGTATGTGTGGCAGTGCTTCGTGCCATGCGGCGTTGGCTTCAACGGCTTCGGTGGCCCGATGGGCACGGACGGCTACATGAACGGCACGTTCACGGTCCAGTAGGTTCATGCGGTGAACGCGCTGACGCTTCGGGACGGGCGATGTCGCCGCCGGAGCGCTGTTGAGCTTAGAGAGGCACGGTAACACGCGCATGGACACACGAGGCAATCTGAGGACACCGATCATACTGTGGATCGTGTTCTCCATCGCCCTTGCGGCCCTGTATCTGTTCCTGGCCCCGATTC
>DASVWQ010000018.1:0-4331 GCA_036393135.1 Ktedonobacterales bacterium | reverse complement strand
GGCGCGGGCGCGCCCGGCGTGGCGGTCACGGCGGGGAGCGGCGGCTGGAGCCGCGCGAGATAGCCCTCGGCCAGCGCGTCGTCGCCCACCGGATCGCTACCCCGTGCGCTCTGCAGCAGCGCCTGGAGATCGGCGCGGGCGCGGGCGGGGTCGTAGCTGCCGATGGGACGCAGCGCCTTGAGCTGGTCCATGAAGCGGTCGCAGAGGATGTCGTCCATCTCCGGCCCCAGTTCGCGGCTGGCGTGCAGGGTCGCCAGAAGCTCCTTCTTCGCCTCGTCGGCGTTGTAGCGCGCCTGTGGTGTCGTGGGTGTCATAGCGATTCGCTCCTCGTAGCGAACTGGCGCCGCGTGCGTTCCTCTTGCCTATGAGTGTACCGCATTGGCCGCGCCCCGCGCCCGGTCAGATGGCTAGTATCGCGCTGGAATCGCGCCGGTAGTGCGCTGGCGAGGCTGGCGATATATCGCGTCGGGCGCCTCACGTCATAGAGTACGTTCGAGTGGGCGCGTAGGTGGCGCCGCGTACACATACTTGCGCACACCTATTGCCGCCGTTGGGGTCGGCTGCTAGACTGTCAGGGCGAGATGTCCTCCAGGCGCCGTCTGGTTCAGGGTTGAAACAGGAGCGGGTATGAGCGTACAGAGCGAAGCGAACGCGAAGGGGCGAAGCGGCCAGGGTTGGCCTGGCAAGCTGGCGCGGGGCGTCGCCATCGGGCTGACGATCCTCCTCTGCGTGGTCATCATTCTGGCGGGCGTGGGCATCTACTACACGCAGAAGACGCTGCCTCAGGTCAGCGGCTCGCTCTCCGTGGCTGGCCTGCGAGGCAATGTCACCGTCGCGCGCGACAAGTGGGGTGTCCCGCATATCACCGCGCAGAATCAGCACGATGTCTTCTTCGCGCAGGGCTATGTCACCGCACAGGACCGCCTCTTCCAGATGGAGTTCAACCGCGCGGTGGCGCAGGGAAAGCTGGCGGCGCTGTTTGGCGCAGGCGACAACAACAGCCTGGTCAACGCCGACGCCTTCCTGCGCACCATTGATCTCTACCACTCGGCCGAGGTCGAGGACACGCATCTCGATCCGGCGGTGGTAACGGAGCTACAGGCGTATGCGGATGGCGTCAACGCCTACGTCTCGACCCACTCAGGCTCCCTGCCACTGGAGTTCACCATCCTCGGCGTGAACTGGCAGCCGTGGACGCCGCTGGACAGCCTGGCATATGGGCGCGTGGTGGCCTTCTCGCTCGATAGCAACTGGTATATCAAGTACACTCGCGCACTGGTCATCGCGAAGGCCGGGCCAGGGGTGGCAAGCGCGCTCTTCCCGGCGTATCCCTCGACCAACCCAACGCTCTTCTCCTCCATTCCCAACTCCGCCGCGCCCATCACCACCTCCAGCGGGGCGGCGGCGCAGGTCAGCGCGCCCATCGCCGTCACGCCGGAGCAGCGCGCCATCTATGCCAAGCTGCCTGTCTCGCTCATCGCGGGCGCGAGCGTCGTCCACGATATGCTCGGCTCGCTGCGCGACTCGCTAGGCAGCAACGACTGGGTGGCGGATGGCTCGCTGACCGCCTCGCACCTGCCGCTGCTGGCGAACGATCCGCATCTCGGCATCGCCATGCCGAGCATCTGGTATGAGGTCGCGCTGCGGGGTGGTGGGCTGGACGCCATCGGCTTCTCGTTCCCTGGCGATCCGGGCATTGTCATCGGGCATAATCAGAGCATCGCCTGGGGCGTGACCAACGTCGGCGCCGACAACAGCGACCTCTACGCCGAGACGGTCGATCCCAAGGGCCATCCAGGCCAGTATCTCTACAATGGCTCCTGGCTCCAGCTCCAGACGAGCAAAGAGACCATCGATGTGCGCGGCGGCAAGTCAGTGACGTTCACCGTGACCAGTACCCAGCACGGGCCAATCATCAACAACATCGTCACGGACAACGACGGCAAGCTGATCCTGAATGGCCTTGCGCCGCTGGCGCTGAAGTGGACGGCGCTCCAGCCGGGCTACTCGTTCCAGGGCTTCTTTCAGCTCGACTTCGCCCAGAACTGGACGCAGTTCCTCGCGGCGGTGAGCAACATCTCCATCAGCCAGAACTTCGTCTACGCCGATACCCAGGGCAACATCGGCTACCGGATGTCGGGCATCCTGCCGATCCGCCCGGAGGCGAACCGCGTGGGGCCAGTGGATGGCAGCGTGACGACCTATGAGTGGCAGGGCTACGTGCCGCAGAGCCAGATGCCAACGCTCTTCAACCCGCCAACGCATTTCATTGCCACGGCCAACCAGCAGATCGTGCCAGACGCCTATCCGCTCTACGTCACGAACATCTGGGACCAGGGCTATCGGGCGCGGCGCATCGTGGACCTGCTCTCCCACATGCGCGACATTACGCCGACGAGCTTTGAGGCCATCCAGGCGGATGTCTATAGTGAGGCGGCCGCCACGCTGACGCCGACTTTCATCGCCGCCGGACAGGCCGCTGGCGGCGACGCCGCTCGCGCCGCCGCGCTGCTCCAGGGCTGGGACTTCCGCATGACCCGCCAGAGTGTCGCGGCGAGTGTCTATGAGATCGCGGCGGGCAATCTGGCGCGGGCGACGATAGAGCCGACGCTGGGCAAGCGGCTCTATGGCGTCTATCAAAGCAATGTGGACTCCAGCGAGATTTACAGCGTACTCATCAACCTGGTCGCCCAGCCGACGCCGCCGTTCTTCGGCGCGCACAGTGACAGCCAGATCACCGCCGACCGCGACAAGACCATCGCCAGGGCGCTCGCCGACGCCTACGATGGTTTGCAGAAACGCTTCGGGCCGGATACCTCGACCTGGCAGTGGGGGATCATCCACACCGCGACCTTCGCCCACCCGCTGGCCTCGGTGACGCCGCTGAACCTGATCTATGGCGTAGCGCCCGTCTCACGTCCCGGCGATAGCGTGACGGTGAGCGTGGGCGGCGACGGCGACTACTCGGCTGATCCGCCGAACTACGCCCAGCACACCGTCTCGTCGATGCGCGAGATCATCGACCTCTCGCACCTGGATGGCTCGCTGTGGGTGACGACGACGGGCGAGTCGGGCAATCCGTTCTCGACCCACTATCAGGACCTCGTGCCGCTATGGAACACGAATACCTATCAGCCGATGGACTACTCGCCCGCGGCGGTGGCCGGGCAGACAACATCGCTGCTGACGATGACGCCGAAGTAAGTCGGCTGGCGCGCGGCCAGCTATGTTGAGCGAGCGCTGGCTGCGCGGGCGGCCCGACGACGTGCGGGCGGCGCTGGCGCGGCGGCATGCGGGCGCCGAGGCGCTGGCGGCCTACGAGCAGTGGCGCTCGCTGGATGAGACGCGGCGGGCGGCGGCGACCCGCTACGACGCGCTGGCCGCCGAGGTGAAGCGCTCGCTGTCGGCTGGGCGCGCGGCCAGCGAGCGACGCGCCGCGCTCCAGGCCGAGCAGCGCGAGATGCGTCTGGCCCGCGATGAACTGGCGGGGAGGCAGCGGGCGCTGGCCCTCAGCCTGCCCAACGCGCCTGATCCGCGCGTCCCCGATGGCGCCGACGCCAGCGCGAACCGCACGCTGCGCGAGTGGGGCGAGGCGCGGACCTTCGACTTCGCGCCACGTCCGCACGATGCGTTGGGCGCCGCGCTGGGCATCCTCGATCTGCCGCGCGCGACACGGATGGCTGGCCCGCGCATGCCGCTGCTGTTGGGGGCGGGGGCGCGGCTGGCGCGCGCGCTGGCGGCGCTGATGCTCGACGCGCACACCAGCGCGGGCTATCTGGAGGTCGCCCCGCCCGATCTGCTGCTGGCGGCGACGCTGACTGGCTCGGGTCACCTGCCCCGCCACGCGCATGACCTCTTCGCGCTGCCCGCCGATGGCCTCTACCTCAGCCCGACCGCCGAGGCCCAACTGGTGGCGCTGCGAGCGGGCGAGACGCTCGATGCGCGTGAGTTGCCGCTGGCCTACACCGCCTATACCCAGGCATACCGGCGCGAGGCTGGCTCGGCGGGAGCGCGCACGCATGGATTGCTGCGCCAGCGCCAGTTTGGCAAGGTGGAGCTGGTAAGAGTGGTCGCGCCGGAGGAGGCGGACGCGGCGCTGGAGGCGCTGGAGGCGGAGGCGGAGGCGTTGCTGCGGCGGCTGGGGCTGCGCTATCGCGTGGTGGAACTGTGCGCGGGCGAGCTGCCCTTCAGCGCGCGGCGGACGCTCGACCTGGAGGTCTGGCTGGCGGGTGAGGGGCGCTGGCTGGAGATCAGCTCGGTCAGCGACTGCGGCGATTTCCAGGCGCGGCGGCTGGGGCTGCGCTACCGCCCACGTCCCGGCGCTCCGGCGG
>DASVWQ010000017.1:0-2957 GCA_036393135.1 Ktedonobacterales bacterium | reverse complement strand
CTGGAGGCGTTCGCCGCGCGCGGCATAGAGGCCATCGCCGTGAAGGGTGTGGCGCTCGCGCTGCGCTATTACGGCGAACCAGCGCTACGGCCGACGGGCGACATCGATCTGCTGGTGCGCCGCGAGGACATCCCCATCTGCGCCGACGCGCTGGAGTCGCTGGGCTGCCACCCACATCTGGGGATGGGCGACCCTCGCGAGTTCTATCCGCTGTTCTTTCGCACGCTCGTCTACCAGTACTCAGCCGATGTGACCATCGAACTGCACTGGGAACTGACCAACCTGCCGCTGTACCTGCCCCGCCTGCGCGCCAGCGAGGAACTGTGGGCGCGCGCCGAGCGCATCGAGATCGCGGGTCAGCCCGCGCGCTACCTGGCGCCAGCGGATGAACTGCGCTACCTGGCGCTGCATGCCGTGGTGCAGCACGGTGATGTCCAGCGCGCCATCTGGCTGGTGGATATTGCTGAGCTGGTACGCCACCTGCCGCCGACCTGGGACTGGGACGCCTTCGCCGCTGAGACGGCTAACCTGGGGCTGGCCAGCCCAACGCTGGCCGCGCTGCTGGCGGCGCGACGTTTTGGCTCGCTCCCCGTGCCGCGTCAGGCGTTGGAGGCGCTCCGCCGAGCGACGACCTCCCGCGAGGAGCGGCGCGCCTGGGAGCGTTCGTTTGGGCGCGACGCTGGCGTGCGGCTCCCGGATGCGGCCCTGCGGCACCTCCGCGCGCAGGATACGCTGACCGACCGGCTCACGCTCTTCTGGCGGCTGGTGGGGCGCGCACAGCGCCGGTGGCTGCGGCAGGCCCAACTGGCGGCCAATCGCCTGACGCTGGACCGCAGGAGGCGGCGCCAGGTGAGCCGGAGCATGGCCAGCGCGCCTGTGCGCGCCATCGAGGCCGCGCGCTTGACCGGAGATCAGGCGCTCCCAGAGATGTTCTACTCCTCTGGCGAGGCGCCCGCTGTTCTGGCGCCCGCGCCTGCCCGTGTGGCGACGCCTGGCCAGGCGCGGCGCGGGTACCGCATGGCGAAGCGCGCCCTCGACATGGTACTCGCGGCGCTGCTGCTTGCCCTCGCCTCGCCGCTGCTGCTGCTGGTCGCCTGCCTGGTGAAACTGGATGGTGGGCCAATCATCTATACCCGCGACCTGGTGGGACAGCGGGAGCGCGCGTTCCGCATGCTCAAGTTCCGCACGATGCGCACTGACGCGGATGCGCTGCTGCAGACGGACGCGCTACTCTTTGCCGAGTACCAGGAAAACTTCAAGCTGGCGCATGACCCACGCATCACGCGCATCGGCTACTGGCTGCGGCGCTTCAGCATTGACGAGCTACCGCAGTTGTGGAATGTCCTGCGCGGTGAGATGAGCCTGGTCGGGCCGCGCCCGGTGCATGCGATCGAGGCCCCAGTCTTTGGCGCGTTCTTCGCCGAGCGCCAGAACGTGCCACCGGGGATCACGGGCCTGTGGCAGATCAGCGGGCGCTCCAACACGACCTACGAGCGACGCATTGAGCTTGACCGCGCTTATGTGCGGACATGCTCGCTGCGTGGGGATCTGGGCATTCTGCTGCGGACGCTCCCAGCCGTTGTGCGCGGCTCCGGCGCATACTGAGGAGACAGGCGGCGGCGCGGGCCAGGGTGAGCGGGCGATGGGGCGTGCGGACCGCCGGTTAAGGAACGCCGAAGGGAGCCTGAGCGATGGATCAGAGGCTACAGAACATGCGGATCGCGCTGACACACGACTACTGGGTTCGTGTGCGCGGCGGCGAGCGTGTGTTTCTCGCCCTCACCCGCATGTTTCCCCAGGCTGACCTCTATGTCCTCGCGCAGCGCCGGGCCGCCCTCGTCAGCTTCCCTGCGGATCGCCAGCCACGCGCCTCGTTCCTGCGGCGCATCCCTTTCTCCGGGCGGTTCTATCGGGAACTGTTGCCGCTCTATCCGCTGGCGGCGCGCAGCCTCGATCTGCGCGGCTATGATCTGGTCATCAGCAGCAGCAGCGGTTTCTGTCACGCGGCGCCAACCGATGGCCTGAGCGTGTGCTACTGCCACACACCGCTGCGCTACGCCTGGCAAGAATATGACGCGACCCTCGCGTCGCAGCGGTTCCCGCCTGCCCGCGCGGCGCTGGCCACCGTGCTCGACCGTGTTCGGCGGGCCGACTATGCGGCGGCCCAGCGCGTTGGCGCATACATTGCGAATTCGCGGACGACTCAGGCGCGCGTCAAGCAGTTCTATGGACGGGAGAGTGTCGTCGTGTATCCATTCATCGACACCACGCGCTTCTCGCCCGCTGCGGGCGCCCCGCCGTCGGCGCCAGCGCCCGCGTCTGGCGGCTACTACATGCTGCTCTCAGCGCTGCTGCCCTACAAGCGCGTTGATCTGGCGGTGATGGCCTGCCAGCGACTCGGACGGCGGCTGATGATCGTGGGGGAGGGGCCGGAACGCGCGCGGCTCGAACGCCTTGCGGGGCCAGACACCCACTTCCTGCCGCATGTCGATGACGCGACGCTGGCGCGCCTGTATGCGGGCTGCGACGCCTTCCTCCAGTGTGGGCGCGAGGACTTTGGCATCGCCTCACTGGAGGCGCAGGCGTGCGGGCGGCCAGTGATCGCGTTCGGTGAGGGCGGCGCGCTGGAAACGGTGGCGCCAGGAGTGAGTGGCCTCTACTTCCATGAGCAGAACCTCGACGCGGTGATCGAGGCGCTGCAAACCTTCGATCCGCGCGCCTGGGACTCGCGGGCGATTCGCGCGCACGCCGAGCGCTTCGACGAGGCTCACTTCGCCGACCGCATGCGCCAGGCGCTTGGCGAGGCCGTCGCGCGCGGGGCCGGAGTGGCGCAAAGCGAGGCGCAGGGCGAATCGCAAGGAATCAGGCGGCAGGAAGGACGCGCCTGAATGGCCGCAGGCGTGGGCCGACACGCGCATTGACACCGCAAGAGGGACATCCGATGATAGCAGGGCGCC
>DASVWQ010000016.1:0-4872 GCA_036393135.1 Ktedonobacterales bacterium | reverse complement strand
GGACGGCGACGACGGCGGGTCAGCGCCACCGCCAGGAAGATCACGCCGAGAATCAGCGCCAGCCCGGCCACCGCGCAGCCGCCGATGATCCACAGTCCGGCGGCCACGTCGCCCGTCGCGGTGGTCGAGGTCCCCGCCGCGGAGGTCTCGCTGGCCGCGCTCTGCTACGCCTGCGCCAGATAGGGCGCGACCGCGCCGAAGGTCGGGTACTGCGTCTTGAGGGCCGTCAGATCGGCCTCGGCGCTGGTCCAGTGGCAGGAAGTCGTCGCGTTGTACTCGGTCATCGCCTTGGTCCAGAGGCCCATGAAGCGCCCCTGGGTCGCCGTCGAGACGCCCGCCTGCCCGGCCAGCTTCGCTACCGCCGCGCTAGAGATAATGAAGGTCAGGCGGTCGGTGGATGTGCCAGCGTCTACGAAGCCAATCATCTGCCCCTGGTTGTTGATGACCGGGCCGCCGCTGGAGCCGTTCGAGGCGATGCTGTTCGCCTCATAGACCAGCGTGCCATCTGGACGCACCTCGTTGGCCTTGGTGATGGCGCCGCTATTGACGGAGGGGCTGAGCAGGCTGTTGATGGTGTTCACATCGCTGGACCCAGGGTTGGCCAGTGCGGTGAAGTCGGTGTTGTTCAGCGCGAGGTCGGCGTCCGCCGGGAAGGCGATGGCGGTCACAGGGTCCAGCGCGCTCACCGGGCTGTTCGCCAGCGTCAGATAGGGGAAGTCGGGCGCGGGCTTGATGCCGCTGGTGTCGATCTTGACGATGGCGGTGTCCTGCTTGCTTACCTGTGAACTGGCCAGCGTCGAGGTGATGGGGAAGGCATAGATGTGCCGCGTGTCGGGCAGATTGCCCGTATACGCTGTCGAGAGGAACGCCTTCTGGAAGACAACCTGGAAGGTGATGCTGACCTTGGCAGGGTTATTCTGCAGGTAGGTCAGCGCCTGGCCAGCGGTCGTGTTGAAGTTCTGGGCGATGTCCTGCGCCGCCTGCTGCTCGATGAACGTGACCTCTTCAGGGTTATTCATCGAGTGATCCACAACGTGATCCGCGGTCAGGATCGCTCCATCGGGCGAGATGAAGGCGCCAGAGCCGCTGGAGTAGTAGGTGAAGGTCCCGCCGTCGCTGGGCGAGTGGATGTCGGAGCCGTTGCTGGCGCAGCCCGCGCAGGTCAGGCTGGCGTTGACCACTGAGACGATGCGCACTACCGCCGGGCTGTCCACCTGCACCGCCTGCTGCGCGACGCTATCCGCTGGATGCGCAGGCGCCGCCGCCACCAGAGGCGCGCTGGCCAGCGCCCAGACGCAGGCGAGGGCGGCGCAGAGGCCGAGCGCGACGAGCGTGGGCAGGCGACGCGGGCCAGCGCGACGCGCGCCCAGCGTGGGGACATCCGGCATGCGATACGGCTCCTGTTCTGAGCGTGTGGGCGCGGCCATCGGGCGATAGACAGGTGATCGACAGATGTACGACAGGGCAAGCGCGCGAGTTTCGGCCCCGTCAGTATAACGCACGTCGCGGCGCGGGCGTGTCTGGAAAACAGATGTTCAAAGCGATGGCGCAACGTGGTAAAATATCCCTTTGGCGCCTGCTCTTGCCTCGCGGTGCTATGCTGAGTGGCATACGCCCGCGACAGGTTTGTTGACGGGGAGCGTGGCGCTGGCCGGGCGCGGCTGGCCGAGGGGAAGGAGACAACCCGTTTCCCGCGACGCGCGTACTGGAGAGAAGACACCCTGAGACGGCGCCCCTATGACGCCGGATGCACGATAGAAGCGGTAGAGGTGAGTCGGAGGATGGCCAAGAATCTGGTGATTGTCGAATCACCCGCGAAAGCCAGGACAATCGAAAAGTTTCTCGGCGGCGACTTTGAAGTGCGCGCGTCGATGGGGCATATCATGGATCTGCCTCGCAAAGGGCTGGGCGTGGACGTGCGCCACGACTTCAAGCCGAAATATGACGTCATCGAGAAGAAGGACCACCTCGTCGCTGAGCTGAAGGCCGCCAGCAAGAAGGCCACCACCGTCTACCTCGCGCCCGACCCCGACCGCGAAGGCGAGTTCATCGCGTGGTCGCTGATGCATCTGCTGGGGCTGAAGAAGCCCAAGCGCGCCGTCTTCCACGAAATCACCAGCCACGCTGTGCAGGAGGCCATCGCCCACCCGCGCGAGATCGATGAGGACCTCTTCAACGCCCAGCAGGCGCGGCGCGTGCTCGACCGCCTGGTCGGCTACAAGATCAGCCCGCTGCTCTGGCGGCGCGTGCAGTCGGGGACCAGCGCCGGGCGCGTGCAGTCCGTCGCCGTCCGCCTGATCTGCGACCGCGAGAACGAGATTCGCGCCTTCACGGCGGAGGAATACTGGACTATCGAGGCGCTGCTGAGCCAGCTTCAGCGGCCCCAGACCTTCACGGCGCAGCTCATCGGGCGGCGCAATTCGCCTGAGGCCGTCGCGCAGGCCGCGCCCGCCGATGCCGAGGCCGCCCCCGCCGCCAGCGACGACGCCGGGCAGCAGCGCAGCGACCGCGGCCGCATCCGCATCACGTCGGAGGCTGAGGCCCAGGGCATCCTGCGCGAGCTGCAGGGCGCCGAGTACCGCGTGCTGAAGGTCGAGCAGCGCGATGTGCGCCGCCAGCCGTTCCTGCCCTACACCACCAGCACGCTCCAGCAGGACGCCTCGGTGCGCCTGCGCCTGAAGCCGAAGCGCACGATGAGCCTGGCCCAGAACCTCTATGAGGGCATCGAGCTGGGCGACGAGGGGCGTCACGGCCTCATCACCTACATGCGCACCGACTCGACGCGCATCTCGGACGAGGCGCAGGCCGCCGTCAAGGAGTACATCCGCAAGACGTTCTCGAAGGAGCATGTCGGGGCCGGGCGCACGACCCGCGGCAAGACCAAGGCCAACGTCCAGGACGCCCACGAGGCGATCCGCCCGACCGATGTGACGATCACGCCGGAGCGCGCCAAGCCCTACCTGACGCCCGACCTCTTCAAGCTCTACCAGCTCATCTGGCGGCGCTTTGTGGCGGCGTTCATGGCCCCCGCCGTCTTCGACACCATGCGCATCGACATCAGCGCGGGCGACTTCCTCTTCCGCGCCAGTGGCTCGACGCTGAAGTTCGCGGGCTTCTACGCCGTCTGGCCGCGCGAGGAGGACGCCGACGCGCTGCCCGCGCTCCAGACGGGCGAGGCGCTGGAGCTGCGCAAGCTCTCGCCCAGCCAGCACTTCACCCAGCCGCCGCCCCGCTTCACTGAGGCCAGCCTCATCAAGGAGCTGGAGGAGCGTGGCATCGGGCGCCCCAGCACCTTCGTGCCGATTGTCAGCGCCATCCAGGACCGTGGCTATGTGGAGCAGCAGGAGCGCCGCTTCACGCCGACATGGCTGGGTGAGACGGTGGATCAGCTCATGCGCAAGCACTTCGGCGACATCGTGGATGTCAATTTCACCGCCGAGATGGAGCGCAAGCTGGATGCGGTGGAGGAGGGCCAGCAGAGCTGGACGGCGTTCCTGGCCGACTTCTACGCCGAGTTCCGCAAGGAGCTCGAGTCCGCCGAGGAGGAGATGGGCAAGGTCCAGAAGCCGGTGGAGGAGCTGGACGAGGCCTGCCCGGAATGCGGCAAGCCGCTGCTACTGCGCACGGGCCGCTTCGGCAAGTTCATCGCGTGCTCCGGCTTCCCGGAGTGTTCGTACAAGCGCGCGGTGGTGACGAAGACCGGCGCCCACTGTCCGAAGTGCGGCGGTGATCTGGTGGAGCGGCGCGGCAAAAAGACTGGCAAGGTCTTCTACGGCTGCGTCAACTTCCCGACCTGCGACTTCGTGGCGTGGGACCGCCCGCTGCTGATTCCCTGCCCGGAGTGCGGTGGTCTGCTGACCCTGGCGAATGGCAAGGAGGAAGCGGCCTGTGTGTCCTGCGGCGCGCTGGTGCGCGGGACGCAAGAGAACGCGCCCGTCGTCGTCGGTCACCGCACACCGGAGGCCGAGCGCCCACGCCGCGCCCGCACGACGGCGAAGACGGGGGCCAGCGCCGCCGCGACCCGCGCTACCAGCGCCCGCCGCACGGCCACCCGCACGGCCACCCGCGCGACGACAACGAAGCGCGCGACGACGGCTCGCAAGACGACGGCTCGCAAGACGACCGCGACGAAGACAACCGCGGCCAAGCGCGCGACAACCACGCGCAAGCCAGCCGCGACCAAGCGCGCGACGGCCACGCGCAAGACAACCGCGACCAAGGCCACCGCCAGGAAACCAGCCGCCAGCCGCGCGACCAGCGCGACGCGGACGACCACCCGCCGCACGGGCGCCGAGGCGGCTTCCTGAGAGCGCGCCGCGTCGCGACGACAACAGATAGCTTACAGACAGAGTGAGAAGCGCGAAACCTATGACACAACGAGTGACCGGCGAGATGCACGCGACCACCATCATCGCAGTGCGCCGGGGAAATCAGGTCGCAATGGCCGGCGACGGCCAGGTGACGGTGGGCGATGTCGTGATGAAGCACACCGCCCGCAAGATTCGCCGCCTGGCCGGGGATACGGCGCTGGCGGGCTTCGCAGGGTCCACCGCCGACGCCCTGACCCTTTTCGACAAGTTCGAGAGCATGATGGAGCGCTACCAGGGCCACCTGCGCCGCGCCGCCGTCGAGTTGACGAAGGAGTGGCGCACCGACAAGTTCCTGCGGCGGCTGGAGGCGATGCTGCTAGTGGCCAGCGCCGATGAACTGCTGGTGCTGACGGGCGACGGCGACGTGATCGAGCCGGATGACGGTGTGGCCGCGATTGGCTCCGGTGGCGTCTACGCCCAGGCGGCGGCGCGCGCGCTGGTGCGCCACACCGAGATGACCGCCGAGCAGATCGCGCGGGCGGCGATGGAGATTGCGGCGTCG
>DASVWQ010000015.1:0-14981 GCA_036393135.1 Ktedonobacterales bacterium | reverse complement strand
CTGAACGGCGCGAAGATGGCGATGGTGAGCGGGAGCGGTGTCATCAGCAGCCCCGACTCGATCAGCGAGAAGTCGCGTAGTTGCTCCAGATAGAACGGCATCATGAAGCTGACCGCAAAGAGCGCCAGGAAGCTGAGGACGAGGCTGAGATTGGCCGAGGCGAACACGCGGTCGCGCAGCAGGCCGAGCGGCACGATCGGACTGGGGACGAGCTTCTCCGCGAACACCAGGGCGATCAGCGCGGCCACGCCGATGATGAGCGTGGCGATCAGGCCAGGCGAAGTCCAGCCCCACTCCTGGCCGAAGGAGAGGCCGAGGGTGACGGCCGCCAGCCCAATGGTCAGCAGGAAGGCGCCAATCGGATCGAAGCGCCCCTGGCCCTGGCGCGGCGGCTCTCGCAGCAGGCGGAGGGTAGCGATGAAACCGATGACGCCCAGCGGCACGTTGACGTAGAAGATCCAGCGCCAGTTCATGAATTCGGTGATGAAGCCGCCGAGGGTCGGGCCGACGCTGACCCCCATCGCCACGACCAGCGCGTTCATGCCGAGGACGCGCCCGCGCTCGTTGGCGGGGAACGCCGCGACGAGCATGGCGGCGCTGACGGCGAAGAGCAGTGAGCCGCCGATGGCCTGGAACGCTCGCGCGCCGATCAGGAAGCCGAGCGTGGGCGATGCGCCAGAGAGCGCCGAGCCGAGGGTGAAGATGGCCAGCCCGATCGCCCAGATCGCCTTGCGCCCCGTGATGTCGGCCAGTCGGCCGATTGTGAGCAGCGTCGCGGCGATGACGACCAGATAGACGATGATGACCCACTCGACGGCGCCGCTGAGCGGGACGCCAAAGAATGTGGCGATGGTGGGCAGGCTGATGTTCACGATAGACGAGTCAATCGTGGACATGAAGACGCCAATGGCGATGATGGAAAAGACAACCCACTTGTTCACAGGCGGCCTGTCGGCTGGTGTGGCAGGTGGTATGGCGGCAGAGTCTGGCGTTGCGGAGCGCCTCATAGGCAATGGCTCCATCCCCGATGCGAAAGGACAGCGAGAGACGTGGTACTCATAGCTAGAAGAATAGCCCATGCCACGCCGAGCATGCTATACTTGCATTCCAGAAACGCCGTTACACGCCCGCGCCTCACGTTGTGGCTCCCACACGCTGCCCGGTAACTCCGAACCCTTTACTGTGGTAGGGGATGCGCCAATGCGACCCTGGCGGCTGCGCGTGACGCCTGGCTGTCGTCGTTTCCCCCACTCCGCGAGAGGCAAAAGGAGATGTGAGCGATGTCGCGCCGTCGAAATGAGCGAGATTCCTGGGAAGATCAGGCTGGCGACGCCGCCGACTACGGCGAGTACGATCAGTATGCCGATGAGTATGGGGATGAGGTGGGCGATGACGCCTACGTGGGCGATGACGACCGTGGCCTCATCCTGCAGACAGAGCAGTCGCTGGTAAACATCTCCTCGACGGTGACACAGCACGGCGCGCCGCTGCTCTCCTATACCCGCACGATGAACCGCTTCTACCAGAACCGCCGCCAGCGCCTGAGCCTGGGTCGCTACGCCTGCGAGGTCTGCGGGGAGCGCATCCGGCTGTGGGCGTGGGAGACGCCGAATGGCAATCGCACGCATGACGGCTGCTACGAGCGCCTCGCGTGGACGTGGACGAACCTCTACGCCCAGCAACAGGCGCTGGCCTCGCGCGGCCAGTTCGAGTAGCCCCCGCGCGACTGCGTTCCCTCGCCTGCGTGAGCGCGCCAGCCCGGCGCGTTTGCGCAGGCGTCGTCGCGTCTGTGGCGGGCAGGGTGTGTTAGCCAGCTATGCCGCTCGCGTGAGGCGTGGTACAATAGGCTGGATTCGCCTGCGCTGGCCGGTTCTCGACCGTGCCGACACCTTCAGACATTGCGAGGCCCTACGGCATGTTCAAAAAAGTGCTCATCGCCAACCGTGGCGAGATCGCGTTGCGTGTGATTCGCGCCTGTCGCGAGCTGGGCGTCACCTCCGTCATCGTCTACTCCGACGCCGACCGCGACTCGCTCCCGGTGAAGATGGCCGATGAGCGCATTTGTATCGGACCTGGCCCCAGCAGCAAGAGCTATCTGCACGTCCCCAATATCATCAGCGCGGCGCTGCTGACTGGCTGCGAAGCGATCCATCCCGGCTATGGTTTCCTCTCCGAGAACCCGAGTTTCGCTGAGATCTGCGCGGATGTGGGGCTGGTGTTCATTGGCCCGCCGCCCGCCGCGATGGTGCAGATGGGCGACAAGGTGCAGGCGCGCATCGCGATGGAGCGCGCGGGGCTGCCGATGCTCCCCGGCACCAATGTGCTGCGCACGCTGGGCGAGGGTGAGGAGGCCGCCGCGCGCGTTGGCTTCCCCCTGATGCTGAAGGCGGCGGCCGGCGGTGGTGGACGCGGCATCCGGCTGGTGCGCAAGCCAGAGGAGTTCGCCCACGTCTTCACCACGGCGCAGAGCGAGGTGCGTGAGGCGTTCCACGACGACGGCCTGTATGTCGAGAAGTATCTGGGTCGCGCGCGACATGTCGAGGTGCAGGTGTTCTGCGATAGCCACGGCCATGGTGTCTATCTCGGTGAGCGCAACTGCTCGACCCAGCGTCGCCACCAGAAGCTGGTGGAGGAGTCGCCCAGCCCACTGCTGCCCGATGCGCTGCGCCGCGAGATGGGTGAGCGCTCGATCACGGCGGCGCTGGCCATCGGCTATCGCGGCGCGGGGACGATGGAATACCTGGTCGATGAGGACAACAACTTCTATTTCATGGAGATGAATACCCGCCTCCAGGTGGAGCATCCCGTGACGGAGCTGGTGACGAGCCTCGACCTCGTGCGCGAGCAGTTGATGGTGGCCTCAGGCGAGCCGCTGAGCGTGACACAGGCCGATGTCCAGTTGAGGGGACACGCCATCGAATTCCGCATCACGGCGGAGGACCCCGATTATGACTTCCGCCCGCAGACGGGCGTGATCGAGGAGTATCTGCCACCGAGCGGGCCAGGTGTGCGGGTGGACTCGCACCTGTATCGCGGGTATGAGGTGCCGCCGCACTACGACTCGCTACTCTCCAAGCTGATCGTCTGGGCGCCAACGCGCGAGCAGGCCATCGCGCGGGGCAAGCGCGCCCTCGAAGAGTACGTGCTGGAGGGCCTGCCGACGACGATTCCGTTCCACCTGCGCCTGCTCGACAATGAGACGTTCAAGGCGGGCCAAGTCTACACGAACTTCCTGGCGGAACACAGCGAAGAGTTCTCGCTGAATCACTAGGTGGCGCGGGCCGTCTGCACTGGCGCCGCGTGGAGACGAACTGAGGGGAGACTATGAGCAGCCGTGTCGTGGTTACGGGCATAGGGATGGTCTGCGCGGTCGGCAACGACACCGCGACGGCATGGCGCGCCCTGTGTGAGGGTCAGTCGGGCGCCGTGACCGTCAGCGAGTTCGACACGACGCACTTCGCTACGAAGTTCGCCGCGACGGTGAAGGACTTCGACGCCTCACAGTATATGGACCGCAAAGAGGTGCGGCGCAATGACCGCTTCGTCCACTACGCGATGGCGGCGGCGCGTCAGGCGCTCGACGACTCCGGCTTCGCCATTACGGAAGAGAACGCGGAGGATGTCGGCGTCATCATCGGCTCTGGCGTGGGTGGTCTGAATACCTGTCACGACCAGTTCCGTGTCCTCTTCGAGAAAGGGCCTGATCGCGTCAGCCCGTTCTTCATCACAATGTTCATTACCGACATCGCGGCGGGCTTCGTCTCGCTGACGGTTGGCGCGCGTGGGCCGAACTTCGCCACGGTCTCGGCCTGCGCGACGGGCGCCAACGCGATTGGCGAGGCGACCGAGATGATCCGCCGGGGCGACGCAGTGGCGATGCTGGCGGGCGGCGCCGAGGCGGGTGTGACGCCGATGGGCCTGGCCTCGTTCGGCAATATGAAGGCCCTCTCGCGCTACAACAGCGATCCCGCGCGCGCCAGCCGCCCGTTTGACAAAGAGCGCGATGGCTTCGTGATGGGCGACGGCGCAGGCGTCCTGCTGCTGGAAGATGAGGAGCACGCCCGTAAGCGCGGGGCGCGCATCTACGCCGAAGTGGCTGGCTACGGCAGCACGGCGGACGCCTACCATATCACCGAGCCGGCTCCCGGTGGCGCAGGCCTCGTTCGCGCGCTCGAACGGGCGCTGCGCCAGGCGAAGGCTGATCCCACCGATGTGCAGTACATCAACGCGCATGGCACGGCGACCCACCTGAACGACCTCAACGAGGCGCAGGCGATTCACACGGTCTTTGGCGACCACGCGAAGTCGCTGGCGGTCAGTTCCACCAAGTCGATGATCGGGCATACGCTCGGCGCGGCGGGTGGACTGGAAGCGGGCGTGACGGCGCTGACGCTCTACCACAGCGTCATCACTCCGACCATCAACTACACGACCCCTGACCCCGATATTCAGCTCGATGTCACCCCGAATGAGGCGCGCGAGGCGCGGGTCGAGCTGGCGCTCTCGAACTCGATGGGGTTTGGCGGTCATAACGCGGTACTGGCTTTCCGACGATATAACGGCTAGCCGCGCGCGGGGCGGGCGGCGCGCATGAGATAGAGGAGGCGCCCTACGGAACGGCAATCATTGGTGAGTCGGGTCAAAGCCCTCGCCGAAGCGTTGGAGGGCAGCGATGTCAGCGAGCTGGACCTGACTGAGAATGGCCTGCGCATCCTTATCCGGCGGCAGGCTGGGACGATGCTGATAGCGCCTGCGCCGACGAGTGCGCCGCGCGCCCGCGTGAACGGCGCCCCACGCAAGGCTGCCCTGCCCAAGCGGGCGGAGTCGTCGGAGCCCGCCGCCGAGCCGGGAATCGCTATCGTCGCGCCGCTAACCGGGGTCTTCTATCTATCGCCCTCGCCCAGCTCCGATCCGTTCGTCGAAGTCGGGCAGCCCGTGCAGGCTGGCCAGGTCGCCTGTATTGTCGAGGCGATGAAGGTCTTCAACGAGATCAAGTCGGAGGTCAGCGGCACAGTCGTTTCTATCGTCGCCCAGAATGGCCAGCTCGTGCAGAAAGGCGAAGCGCTGATTCGTGTCCAGGCCTCCTGACGCTCTCACTACTCTGTCTCGCCTCGCCAACTCGTCGCGCGCGAAGAGTGTTCTTCGCGCGCGACTGCCTGAGTGGCTGACCGCGCGCCGTGTCGCCTGGGGCCTGGTCCTGGCGATGACGCTCGTGTTCGCCCTGGAAGTGGGGTATCACGCGCTCCAGCGCCACTGGGGCTATCAATCCGACGCCTTCGATCTAGGTAACATGGATCAGGCGGTCTGGAATACCCTGCATGGTCACCCGTTCCGCTTTACCAACCGGGGCAATGACGACTTTGGCCCTCCGACACGCCTCAGCATCCATGTCGAGCCGATCATCCTGCTGCTGGCCCCGCTCTATCTCATCCACTCTGGCCCGGAGACGCTACTTGTCGTTCAGTCGCTCGTGGTGGCGCTGGGCGCGCTGCCGCTCTACGCGCTGAGCCTGCGCCGCCTGCCGCAGTTCCCGTTCATCGGCGTAGGGCTGGTGGTCGCGTATTTCATCAGCCCGTTCACGATGGGGCTGACGATGTGGGACTTCCATCCAGTGTCGCTGGCGGCGCCGCTGCTGCTGCTGGCGCTGTGGGCGCTCGACGCGCGCCACTATCGTTGGTTCCTTGCGGCGGCGATTCTGGCGATGGCGACGAAAGAAGACATCGGGCTGGCGGTGGCGGTGATTGCGCTGCTGCTGGCGCTCGTCCGCCCGGAGAAGCGGCGGTTCGGGGCGCTGGTGGCGTTGGGGGCGCTGATCTGGGTGGCGATCTGCTTCAAGATCATTCTGCCGCATTACAACATCGGCGTGGCTGGCGGGAACAACTACTGGTATCGCTATAGCTGGCTGGGCGCCACACCGACTGAGGCGATAGTCCAGGCCGTGGCACACCCGCTAACGGTCTTGAATTATCTCTTCAGTCCGGGGCGCGTGGGCTACGTCGCCCTCGTCCTGCGCACAGGCGGGGCGCTGTGGCTGCTGGCGCCTGCGCTGATGCTGGCGGCGGCGCCTGATCTGGCGGTGAACCTGCTCAGCACGCACAGTGAGCAGTACAGTGGCTTCTTCCAGTACAACGCGGTTATTCTCGCCTGCGCGCTGGTGGCGGCGGTCTACGGCGTGGCGGGGCTGGCGCGGGCGCGGCTGCGGGCGCAGCGCGACCCCGATCCCGCACGCCTCGCAAGCGCTCGCATCGGGATGAGCTCAGCCATCCGCACTCTGCGTGTGGGCGGGTGGCGCGCGGCTCCGGCGCGTGCGGAGCGGGTCATCGGGCGGGCGCGGGCGCTGTGGTCGGCGCTGATGGAGCGCATCCCGCTACCCGTGCGCTGGCTCCAGGCGCTCGTGGTGGCGTGGCTGCTGGCGGCGAGTGTGATGAACCTCATGGCGGTTGGGCGCGTGCAGCCGTTCTGGGACGCCGGGGACCCGCCGACCGCCAGCGAGTCCGCCCGCATCGCGGCGATCAACCAGCTCCTCGCGCGGATTCCCGCGGATGCCTCGGTCTGCGCGACCGACACCATCGATCCGCACCTGAGCGACCGCTACGACCTGTATCTGGCGCCCGACCCACTCTGCTATCAGGCGCAATACGTCGCGATGGATGTGATCAACTCTATCCCCGACGTGGAGGTCCCCAACGCGCTGATGCTCTTCCAGATGCGTCACTCTGACCACTACACCGTCGTCGGCGAGACGCAAGGGGTGGTGCTGCTGCATCGGGTCGGCGCGCCACTCCCGCCGATACCCGAATTACCGTTCCAGGGATGAGCCGGGCGGACCTGCTCAGTCGTTGAGCCAGCGCGAGCCGCTAGAGTCGCGGTCGCGTCCGTCGGGCGGCTGGTCGGGGCGTGGGCGCGGCGCCGGGCGCGGGGGACGCGGCGGCTGGTCACGGTCGATGGCGCGACGCCACCCGCTGGGGTGGGACATCCCCGGCTGCGAGTGGCTGGCGCTGGCGTTGAGGTTGTCGAGACGCTGGCGGCGAGCGCGTTCCTCGGATGTCTGGGCGCGCTGCGGCCCAGTGAAGCCATCGGCCTGGAGTGGCGCTGGATCGGGCGGCCGCACAGGTGGGGAGCCTGACTCGCGGTACTGCGCGTCGAGGATGTTGGTGGCCAAGAGGTCTTCAGGTGGCGCCGGACGCCTGACCTGGACTGGCTCGGTTGGCTCGGTTGGCTCTGGCTCGCCGCTGATGGTGGCGTGGGCGGCGCTGATGGCGGCGGCCATGCGGGCGAGCGCGTCGTCCAGCAGCGCGTCCACCTCGGTGGCGACCTCCAGATCCGCGAAGAGCGTATCCGTCACCCGGTCGAAGTCGTTCAGATGCGAGCCGACGCGCGCGGCGACCACGGCGTTCTCACGCGCCAGACGGATGGCGGCGGCGGGCGAGATCGGCGCCCCAGGCTGCGAGACGCCCGCCCACACTTCGGATGTCGTCTCCTGGAGCGCCACGCGGTCCACCGCCAGCCCGGTGATCACCTGACGCATGCGTCGTTCACCCGCCGCGAGTCGGCGGCTAATCCACTCGCGCTGCGCCATCTGTGCGGCGCAGGCGGATTGCGCGTCGTCGAGGGCTTCCAGCGCCACACCCACACGCTCGGCCCGCGCGGCCTCAGCTGTGGCGTCGGCGCGCCCGACCAGCGCCAGCCCAATGGCCGCCGTCAGCAGGGTCAGCAGCGCGCCAGCCATCGCCAGCACGACCGCATATTGCAGCGGAGCGAGCGCCAGCGCGCTGACCGGGCGCAGGGCGACCACCGCGCCAACGCAGGCGCCTGCGCCATCCACCAGCGGCGCGCTGCCAGCGAGATAGTCCGCGCCAGCCAGCGTGAGGGAGCCAGTTGTGGGAGCCGCGCAGATGTTCGCCGCGAGCGGGCCGCCGAGACGATCAGCTAGCCCGGCTGGCGCGCCTCCACTATGGGCGGGCGCGAGGCTCGACGCGATGACGACCAGGCTCCCCTGCTCGCGCTGAGCGAAGAGGATGTCCACGCCAACCTGCGCGCGCAGGCGCTGGGCCTCTGTGGAGTTGTCGTTGAGCGCGCCGACATTCGCCGGAAGCGCGCTGGTGATCTGACCATTCGTCACGGCGAGCGATCCCATGTTCACCAGCAACTCGCCGCGCGCAGCCTGCGCCGCAACGCCGACCTGCGCCTGCGCGTCTGCCTGGGCCTGCTCGCGTAAGCCGACATAGCCGAGCGCCGTCAGCGCGACGGCGCAGAGCAGCGGCCCCAGGATGAGCAGCGCGAGCGGGCGTGAGCGGCGGCCCGTGCGGGGCGCGCGGTCAGCGCTACGGCGTTTGGCCGGCATCAGGTCTCCTCCGAGCGATTCGGCGCCAGTCGGGTGATGGACAGGGCGCTCTGCGCTCGCGCCCGCGTCCATTGTAGTGTCATGCGCGGGCGGAAACACAGGAAAGCGGACCAATGGGGCGCCGCGCGCGGATTCCGCCTGGGGGCTAGGAGCGGCGTGTGGAGAGGAGTATAATCGGGGATGGCGCCTGCCCGCTGATGAGCGGCGCGCCGTCTCGATGTCGAGATGAATGAGGAGCGCATATCCCCCATGCTAAAAGAAGGCATCCTGCAGCTTGCGCAACGCGATAGCGTCCGCCATCTGGCGCAACTCCCCATCGCCCAGCGTGTCGTCCAGCGGTTCGTGGCGGGCGAGACCCTGGACCAGGCGATGGCCGTCACCCATACGCTCAACAGCCGCCACATCAGCGTCTCGCTCGACCATCTCGGCGAGAACACCACTGACGCCCGCGAGGCCAGCGCGACAGCGGATGACTACACTCACATCATCGAGCGCATCCAGGGAGAGGGCGCCGAAGCCAACATTTCGGTCAAGCTGACCGCGCTCGGCCTGGACATCGGCGAAGATCTCTGCCGCCAGAACCTGACGCGGGTGTTACGCAGCGCGCAGGAGGCGGGTGTCTTCGTGCGGGTGGACATGGAAGGCTCCGCCTACACCGAGCGAACGGTCGATATGGTGATCGAGGCGCACAAGACGTTCGCGCAGGTCGGCACGGTGATGCAAACGGCGCTCCTGCGCACGCCGGAGAATCTGGAGCGGCTGATTGACGCGGGTGTGCGGGTACGCCTGGTGAAGGGCGCCTATCTGGAGCCGCCGAGCATTGCCTATGCCCGCAAGGCTGATGTGGACAACGCCTACCTGCGGCTGCTGCGACCGCTGCTGGAGCGGGGTGTCTATCCAGCCATCGCCACGCACGACGAGCGGATGATTAACGCCGCCATCCGCTTCGCGCAGGAACGCGAGATTCCGCACGCCCGCTTTGAGTTCCAGATGCTCTATGGCATCCGGCGCGACCTCCAGGAGCGACTCGCGGCGACTGGCTACAACATGCGCGTGTATGTGCCATTTGGCTCGCAGTGGTATCCCTACTTGATGCGCCGTATGGCCGAGCGCCCGGCGAATCTGATATTTGTGCTGGGCAATACATTCCGCGGCTAGCGCGCTGGCGGCGTCTGGTCCTGTGTTCTTGTCGCGACGCCGACGGATAGTATACCCTGAATGCGCCGCGTCAGTGTGATTGCGCAGAGGCCAGCGTGTCGAGGCCAATGCGGCAGGGCAGGTGTGAGGGGTCAGCGTCCATGTCGTCAGGGTCACAGTGGCTGTCACGCCCGTCCTCGCCCGGTCCCAGCGGCCCTCTGCGCGCGACGGACGCGGGCGCGCGGCAGGAGCCTGCCCGTGGCTTCTCTGATCTCGACGAGGTGAACACCTGCTGCCAGGAGGCGCTCGATGGCGCGCTGGAACTGGTGCGCGCGGATGGCGGCGAGGTGGCGATCCTCGATAGCGAGGGCGCTGCGCTGGTGACACGCGCGCGTCGCAAGCGTCCGCCCCGCCTGCCAGGCTTCGGCTCGCCCTCGCGCCCCTCGCAGCCCATCAACCAGGTGATGACCACCGAGCCTCTGGCCCCTCTCGACAGCCAGGTGACGCAACTGCTTCCCTCCGCCCAGATGTCGCGCGCCTATGCGCCTGACCAGGGCTTGATTGGCGAGGTCTGGAAGCGCCGCGAGCCGATGAACGTCCGTCTGGACGAGCATACCGCCGCCGCCGACGCGACGATGTTGGTGGAAGCGGATGCGCGCAACCACCTCGCCGTCCCCATCTTTCGCCCGGATGAGCTGAGCCACCTCGGCGGACGCGGGGCGGTCATTGGCGTGTTGCGCGTCTTCAATCGCGACCCACTCTGGCCGTATTCCAATAACGACCGCATGCTGCTGGAGCTGCACGCAGACCGCCTGGGTCGCACACTGGCAATGCTGGAGCCATCGGTCATCAACGTCCGGCGGAGCGATCTGGTAACGGCGCTCCGTGCGCTGGCAAGTGTGGGCGCGTCGCGGCGCGGCTTGCTGGAGCGCGCTGGCGAGATTGCGCTCCACCAGATCAATGCTTTCTCATTCACCGCGCTGGCCTACAATTCCAGAAACGAACGGGCATCGGTTGATGTGGCGACACGGGCGGCGGCGACCGATGGTGAGATGGCCGTCACCGACCTGCCGCCGTGGCTCCAGCGGGCAATACGCGGCGACTTCGTGCGCGAGAGCGCGCCGCAGGGTGGTTCGCCGGGCGCGCTGGCCTGGCTGGGCTGGAGCCAGGCGACGCCGATACGCTCTGCGCTGGCGGCGCCGCTGCGCGCAGGTGGCCACACCTTCGAGGTGATTGTGGCGACCTCGCCGCAGATCGATGCCTTCACTGACGACGCCGCCGTACTCTTCGAGGCGCTCTCCCTGGGGCTGGCGACGTTCGTGGACAACGCTATTCAGGTCGAGAAGGCGCGCCGCTCGGTCGAGCAGGTCTCGGCGCTGAACAATTCTGTGCAGGCGTTGAACTCTACACTGGACCTGAAAGCGACACTCCAGCAGTTGGCGGAGCAGGCGTCGCTGGTGTCGAGTAAGCGCGCCTGTGCGGTCTTCCTGCGGGCGGAGGGCGCGGACGCGCTGGTCTGCCAGGCGGTGTATCCGCATGAGATCGAGCAGCGTGGAGCGCTGCTGGACGCGACGATCCCACTGGCCTGGCAGGGCATCGACGAGCGGCTGAAGAATTCGACCTATGTGCTGGTGGATGAGTTGACTGGCGGCGGGCCAGACTCCGCGACCGCAAAGCTGATGCGCATGGGCGTCAGTGGGTGCTGCGCGACGCCGATCGTGCGCGAGGGAGTGGACGAAGAGCGGGAGCGGGACCTGGGCGCGCTCATCACCTTCAACACCGGCCCGATGACAGGCTACCTGCCCGAAGAGCACATCCTGTTGAACGGCCTGGCCAGTCAGGCCGCCTCAGCCATTGGCAATGCCCGCGTCTACGCCCAACTCCAGCAGGCCTACGCCCAGTTGCAGGAGCTGGATCGCCTGAAGGATGACTTCATCCTGACTGTCTCACACGAGTTCCGCACACCGCTGACCGCCATCGAGGGTTACGTCACGCTCATCACCAAGCACGGCCACAAGCTGGACCAGAGCAAGCTCCAGCAGTTCGCTACCGAGATTCACCAGGCGACGGTGCAGCTCGCGGGCATGATTAGCATGCTGGCCGACGCCAACCGGATGAGTACGCAGCCGCTACGCATCACACCGCATCCAGTCAATCTGGCGGCAGTGGCGAGTGACGCCATCGGCGCGCAACCACCCGACGCGAAAGAGCGCATTACCCTGCGCATTGCGGATCACATATGGGTGGGCGGTGATGACGAACGTCTGCCGCTCGTCTTTACCAACCTGGTCAGCAACGCCATCAAGTATTCAGGCGCGGGCAAGAACTGCCGCGTGTCGGCCCGCCTGGCGACGCGCGCCGATCTGGTCGCCGCCGGGCGCAAGCTCCAGATGGGCGGCGGCGACACCCAGGAGTGGGTGGTGGTGACAGTCGAGGATGATGGCCCCGGCATCTCCGCCGAGGATCAGGCGAAGCTCTTCCAGAAGTTCGTGCGCCTGGCGCAGTCGCTGGTGACGCCAGTGCGCGGCACGGGTCTGGGGCTGTGGATCTGCCGCCAGTATGTGGACGCGCTGGGCGGCGACATCTGGGTCGAGAGCCGCCTGGGCCAGGGGTCACGCTTCAACTTCTGCCTGCCGCGCGTTCCGGCTCCCGCCAACTGAAGCCGAGGTTGGACATCGGCTGGACGCTGAAATCAAGCGCGCATTAGCTATACAAGAACACCGAATCACAGTACAATAGGGAGCAGGGAAGCCAGGCGGTTTCGTGCGCCTGCGCGCGGCAGGGGTTCCAACGGAGGGAAAACGATGGCCCAGCCTACTGTACTTATAGTCGATGATGATCCGGCCATTCGGAAGATGCTGGTTGAGGTGCTCGCGCTTGAGGGATACCCGACGGAAACCGCGACCAACGGGCAGGAGGCCCTCGATCTGCTGGCCAAGAGCGGCCCGCGCATCATCCTGCTCGATTTGCTGATGCCAATCGTGGATGGGCGGGGAGTCGTTACGCAGTTGCAGAGCGATCCTGCCGCGCGCGCGCGGCACAAGATCATCCTCGTCTCCGCCTGGCTAAACCTTGAGAGTGTGCGCGACCTAGAAGTGGATGGCACCCTGCCTAAGCCCTTCACCGTGGTGCAACTGCTCAGCGTGATGGAGCCGCTCGCGCAGAGTATCGCCTGAGCGAAAGCCGCCCACGCGCTCTGGCTTGCGATCCGCGCCTATTCGCCCTGGATGGGAAGTCGCGGGTTGGTCTCGGCTTGCGCGGCGGGCGGTTGCGCGTCGCTGGCGAGTGGCCCGATGGGGGCGTCGCCACCGTCAGCGGAGAGGATGCGCCGGGTGAGGGCGCGGGTGAAGGCATTTCGCGCGCCCAGCGCGCCCGCGCCACCACCAGCGGCGGCCAGCGCGACGCCCAGCGCCAGCCGGGCAAGGATGAATGACGGCAGGCTACTCGCGGAACCTATGCCGCCGACATTGCGCCCCAGCGCTGCGATGTAGATCGTGGTGAAGAACCAGTAGGCTACGAGCGTCAGCGCGCCCGCAAAGAGCGCGTCGCGGCGCGGCCCTGGCGTGACGAAGAGGGCGAGCAGCGGCGAGGAGGCAACGGCGGGCGCGGGCGTCTGTGGTGTCGGCTCGAAGTTCGACTGGATGCGATAGCCGCCGACGTAGGCGAGGATGATGGCGGCGACCAGCGCAACCAGACCCAGGAATCCGCGAACGAAGACCGCCGTCATGAACTGGAGGGCGTCCGCCTGACTGACCGGAATGGGCGCGACGAACGCGCCGATGAAGAGCGCCGCCACGCCCACGACTACAGCGATGACCGACATGGTCAACGCCCACCGCCAACTCACTTCATGCATGATGGTTCATCCTCAGAGGATTTCAGCCACGTGGTGAGCCGATTAGCTGTCGGCGTCGACAATCATGGGGTTGCGGATGATCGGCGCTTTGCCAGTGCGCTGCGAGATCGATTGCGAGTTCATGCCACCCATGCGCTGTTGTTGCTGCTGGCTGGGCGCCGGGCCACCTTCCAGTTCGACGAGGCTCTGACGCAGGGCGTCGACATCGTGCAGGAAGCAGGCTACTGAACTGGCGGCGGACCCCTTCGAGCGGGCGCTGTCGAAGCGTCGCGCCATCGTGTCGGCGGCAAGCTGCGAGGCTTCGTTGGAGATGGCCCAGGAATCGCGATAGATCTCGTCCCAGCCATTCCAGCGTCCGCGCAACTGCTTCCAGCCAAGCTGGCTATCGCTGACCGCGCGCCATTTCTCTTCGGTGTAGGCCATCCAGTCGCCGATGAGCTTGTTGTAGGTCGTCAGCAGCGCCTGCATCTCTTCGCTCTGCTGCGAGAGCTGCTCGCTGAACTGTGGGCCTCGGCCATACATGCCGTAGCTGTCTTCGTCCATATCGGGATAGAGGCCGCCATCAGCGCCATTCTGGTCGTAGCCAGGGCCAAGCGCCGGACCATTGAAGTAGCCGCCGCTCATGCCCGCCATACCAAGCTCGCCCTCATGCAGCCCGCCATCCGCCGTGGCAAACATGTCAGGACGCAGGCCACCGATGATGATCTCCTCGGTACCGAGGGCGTCGAGCAGACGCCATGCGAGGCGCGGATTGCGGAAGATCCACCAGCTCTTGCGCGAGAGGTAGACGAAGGAGAAGAAGAAGTTGACGAGCAGCCAGATCAGCGCCTTGACCGCTATCCAGTTGAGGAGGCCAAAGAGCGCCCACTGCCACCAGGCGCTTATGCTCCCCGGGCGTTCGATGAGGGTCAGGATGACTGCAACGACCAGGCTTGGGTCGCGTATCGGGTTGAGCAGGCCAACGATACGTGAGAGTGGCCCCTTGTTTGTCTTGCGACCCGCCTTAGCCATTGGTTTCCCTCCGCTCCCGCGTGGAAATCGAGTCCGCGCCACTGCGGGGTATTGCGCGCTCGCGTCGAACGGCTCCAGGTGAATGGCGCCGTGAGCGGCGGACGTTCCCTAGCGGCCTGTGACCGACCCGCGAAAGATGCTGGATTACAAACGAGCTAGCGCCTCTCAGGCGACGATTGTAACATGCCCCCACGGCCTCGCGCAATGCAGCCCCTACCGACGCCCTATCGCTAACATGCGCGCGCCGGGGCGAGGTTGTGGAGTCCTCCCTCGCGAGGCGCTGCCGGGGTCTTCGCTCCAGGGGGGGCGACGCCTCGACTCATGCAGGCTTGACATTAGCACATCAGCCCTCGCGTGTTAGGATAAAAGTACCGAGAATGCCCGCCTGTTCGGCGGCGCGACGACGCGCCCGGCCTGGTGGTGTGCGACGGAGGAGGCCATGTATGGAGCCGATCAACCTGTTCGAGTATGAGGCGCTGGCGCGTGAGCGTATCGATCCGGTCGCGTGGGGTTATTATCAGAGCGGCGCGAATGATGAGGTGACATTGCGCGAGAATCGGTTAGCCTTCGAGCGCATCCGCCTGCGGCCGCGCGTGCTGGCGGGCGTGGGGGCGGGCGACACGCGGGCGGTCG
>DASVWQ010000014.1:0-7636 GCA_036393135.1 Ktedonobacterales bacterium | reverse complement strand
CGGCGCGTGGTGGACGCCTGTCCTGTGCGCCGTGGCCAGGAGTTACGGCGAGGAGGTTCATGCCATGAATGCCCGAAATAGCGCGCCTAGGTCGGCACGCGCGATCACTGTGCTGCTGGCGCTGGGCGGCTATCTCATCTTCACAGGGCTTGCGCTGCTGCTGCCCTTCGGCCTCAGCTCGCTCTCCATCCAGAACGATGTCTACATGGCGAATCTCTTTCTGGCGCCGCTGTTCGGGCTGGTCGGCGCCGTCGTGCTGCTGATCGGCGCCGTGCTCTTCCTGCGGGCGCCCGCGATGCGCGGACGCTTGCTGTGGGCGCGGGCGTTGCTGCTTGCGATCATCGGCGCAGGCGTGGTGGTTGGCGCGACCTTCGTGTTCGGCGGCCACTACGAATCGTTCCCGCCCGGCTCGGTCTACTGGCCGCCTTACCTCAGCGGTGAGCTGTTCATCGCGGTGGTGGCCATCGGGGCAGCAGTCGGCGTCGGCGGCTGGCTCTGGGGCGCGACGACGGGGACGCTAGCTGGCGGCGCGGACAGCGGCGCGCCTGCCTGAGCGATGGCGGCGCGGCGCCTCTTGCGCTCCCGCTCACATCTGGCTACAGTTGAGGTAAGAGCGAGCGACGCGCAGGCCCATGCGGCGGATTGTGAAGGGCGATGATGGAGCTGGCGGAGAAGCTGCGCCGGTTGCGCCAGGCGGAAGGCGTGCGTCGGGGCCTCTGGCGCACCTTCACCCAGCAAGAAGTCGCCCACGCCATGCGTCAGGAGATTGGCGTCTCGATCAGCCAGGCCTACCTCTCACAGCTCGAAAGCGGCGCCCGCCTCCACCTGACCAGCGCGACACGCGAGGCGCTGGCCCGCTTCTACCATGTCCACCCCGGCTACCTCGTCAGCGATCCGCCGGAGATGGCGCTCGCGCCCGACACCCCCGCGTCGCTCAGCCCCAGCCTGGTCGAGGCCGTGCTCGCGCGCCTGGCCGTCACGCCCGATCCTGAACACGTCCTGCGCCTGCTCGACAGGCTGCTGCGCCTGCCGCCCGCCACCCTCGCCGCGCTGGAGCGCCAGGCCGAGGCGAATGACGGCGCCGCGCCCGATCCGCCCACCACGCTGTGAGCCATGCCCCCGCCTGCGCCAATCCGCCGACAGAGCGCCCACCCCGCAACGCCGCATGGCGTCCGCTCGTAGTGTGATGTGGGCAAGGGATGACAGGGCGGACGTAGCGCCGCCGCTGCGCCGCTCCAGCGCAACGCGGGCGGCAGGGAATCAGGACTATGGCAAGCGGAAAGAGCTGGTTTGTCGCCGGGGTGGTCGCCGGTCTGGCGGCGGCGGCCATCGGCCAGGAGCTGACGAAGGCTCCGGAAGATCGCACCTGGAAGGGTACCGTCGCCGGAGTGCCGTACAACTTTCGCCTGAGCGAGTGGCCCGAGATCGCTAACGAATACTGGAATCCCGACAGCGACCAGATTCTGGTCCCCCACACCATCGGGATGGGCTGGGGCGTCAATTTCGCCGCGCTGAAACGGCGGGTCGAGACACTGCTCGGCGTCACCGCGCCAGAGCCAGCGCCCACCGCGCCGCGCGAGACGCCGCGTGATACGCCAATCGGCGTCTGACGCGCGCAACGGGCGCCGAACACGCCCGGCCTGATGCCAGGAGGCGCCAGGATGCTTGCGACTGATCCTCTCTCATTGCTGTTTCTGGCGTGCGCGCTCTTCGCGGCGCTGTTTCTGGTAGCGACGGTCGCGCTGGGCGCGGGCCACGGCCACGCTGGCCACCTCGGCCATGCTGGTCACTTCGGCCATGTCGGTCATGCCGCGCCTGCCCACACCGCGCCCGCTCACGCGCACATCGCGGGCCACACGCACGCCGCCGACGGCCAGCACGCCGCGCCCGCTACAGCGTCCGGCGAGAGCGTCTTAGGCGCCATCCAGGGGATGCTCTGGGGCAGCCTCAACCTCAATGGCGCGCTGATCTTCCTGCTCGTCTTCGGCGTGCTGGGCTATCTCATGCACAACACCTCCGGCGCGCAGGTCATCGCCACACTGCTGATCGCCGCGCTGGTCGGCGCGCTGGCCGCCATCCTCGTCAACGCCGCCCTCACCCGCATCTTCATCACCTCGCAAGCGGGCGAGCTGAGCGCCGATAGCTCGCGGCTGGAGGGCAAGCTGGCCACCGTCAGCATCGCCATTCGCGGGCAGGGTATCGGCGAGGTGGTCTACACAGGCGAGGCGGGGGCGCGGCACAGTCTCGGCGCCCGCAGCGCCGATGGCCAGCCCATCGCGGCGGGCGACCAGGTGGTGATCGTCGCGGCGGAGGACGGCATGGCGACCGTCCAGCCGTGGGATCGTTTCATCGCCGAGACCCGCCAGCGCCTCGACGCCGACCCGTCCGCAGCGCGCCACGCGCCTGGCTTGGCCCCTGCTGCGCCGCCCGGTGAAAATGAAGACTGAGCCGACCCACGCATCGCGCTACTTCACAGAACCAATCATACACAGTGACATCTGGCGTCCGCCCACCCATCGCCCGCCCGGACATCGGGCAGGGCCAGCGACGGCGCCGCGAAAGGGATTGAGCGCACACGCATGGAGCCATTCATTACCGTTGTCGTCGTGGTCGTCGTCGTCGTGGCGGCGTTCCTGGGTCTGCTGCGGGTCTTTAGCTCGTACTACCGCAAGGTCGGGCCAAACCGCGCGCTGATCGTCTATGGCGCGGGCGGCACACAGGTCGCCCAGGGCGGCGCCAAACTCGTCATCCCGCTCATCAACCGCGCGCAGGAGTTCTCGCTGGAACTGATGTCCTTCGACGTGGCGCCACAGCAGAACCTCTACACCAACCAGGGCGTCTCGGTGCGCGTGGAGGCCGTCACCCAGCTCAAGGTGCGCTCTGACAAGGACAGCATCCTGACGGCGGCGGAGCAGTTCCTCAGCAAGACCGATGAGGACCGCGAGGGGCTGATCCGTCTGGTGATGGAGGGCCACCTGCGCGGCATCGTCGGCCAGCTCACTGTCGAGCAACTCGTCAAAGAGCCGGAGATGGTCAGCGAGAAGATGCGCCAGGTCAGCTCGGCGGACCTCGCCAAGATGGGGCTGGAGGTCGTCTCCTTCACGATCAAGGAAGTGCGCGACGAGAACGACTACATCGCCAATATGGGGCGGCCAGAAATCGAGCGGATCAAGAAAGAGGCCAACATCGCCGTTGCCCTGGCCACCCGCGACACGCAAATTGAGTCCGCGAACGCCGCGCGCGAGGCCGCCGTGGCGAAGGCCGCCGCCGATCAGGAGCGAGTCGAGGCCGAAGCCGCCTCACAGGCCAAGCAGTCCGAATTCCAGCGCGATCTCGCGCTCAAGCGCGCCGCCTACGACGCCGAGGTGAAGAAGCAGCAGGTGGTAGCCGACAAGGCCACCGAGCTTCAGGCCCAGATCGTGCAGCAGCAGATCGTGCAGGAGACGGCCCGCGCGCAGGAGATCGAGAAGACGGCTCAGGTGAAGGTGCAGGAGGCTGAGTCGCAGCGCCGCCACATGGAGCTGGATGCGACCGTCATCAAGGCGGCGGACGCCGAAAAGCAGCGGATGGAAACGCTGGCGGCGGCGGAGCGACAGCGCCTCTCACTGGAGGCCGAGGGTAAGGCGGCGGCGCTGCGGGCGCAGGCGGCGGCGGAGGCCGAGGCGACGCGCATTCGTGGCGCGGCGGAGGCGGAGGCGGCGCGGCTGCGGGGCCTGGCCGAAGCTGAGGTCATCCGCGCGAAGGGTGAAGCGGAGGCTGAGGCGATGCGCGTGAAGGCGGCCGCGTACCACGAATACAACCAGGCCGCCGTGCTGGATAAGGTCATCACAAACCTGCCCGAGATGGTGCGCGCGATGGCCGAGCCGCTCGCAAAGGTGGACAAGATCAGCATCGTCTCGACCGGTTCCGGCGCAAACGGCAATCTCGGCGCCAGCCGTGTGACCGCCGATATAGTGAACATGCTGGCCCAGACTCCCGCCATTCTGGAAGCGCTGACCGGCGTGCGGATCGCCGACCTGATGGCGCGCGTCCCCGGCCTGACCACCGTGGAGAGCGACGCCGCCAAGTCGGAGAGCGCGGCGCCCACCGCGACGGAGAGCGCGACCGACGCGACGGCCCCGGCAAACCCAGCCAGCGCTCCCGCCCAGCCAGCGCCCGCCACGCCTGCGGCGCCCGCCGCATCCGGCGCGAACGGGACAGCGGGGATGGGCGCTCGCGGGCCACGACGCCAGCGCGCACGGTAGCGATGAAATGGCCACGCGATGGATGGCGGCGCTTCGATTGATTCGATTGAACGGAACAGCCGCCATCCATCGCCCCTGCGAGCGGGAGCGCCGCGTATGCCCATCCATAGCGTCACGGGCGACCTCTTCGCCAATCGCTACCATGCCCAGGCGCTGGCGCAGGGGGTCAACTGCCGTGGCTCGATGGGCGCGGGCATCGCGGTCGGCTTCCGCGAGCGCTACCCGGAGATGTATGACGAGTACCGCCGCCGCTGCAAGGCCGTCCCGCGCGAGCTGAACCCCGGCGATGTCTGGCTCTGGCGCGCCGAGACCGGGCAGCCCTGGGTCTTCAATCTGGCGACCCAGGAGGACTACTGGCGCTCGCGCGCGACCTACACCGCCGTCGAGCAGGCGCTCCGCCGGACCTGCGCGCTGGCCGAGGAGGTTGGCCTGCGCTCGCTGGCTGCGCCACGCATTGGCGCGGGCTACGGCGGTCTCTCGTGGCGCAAGCTGCGGGTGATCTTCGAGGCGGTCTTTGGCGACTGGGCGGGCGACCTCTACCTCTATGAAACCTTCGCGCCGGAGGCTGGGAGCGCAGGCAGCGGAGACGCTGCGTCGGAGGCTGGGGGCGGCGAGCAAAAATCGCAGGCAGGCAATATGTCGCAAAGCGACAGATAGTATAACATGCAAGACAAACGATTGTCCAGCTACATAGCTACGCATTTGAGCGTATTCTCACGCTGAGTGGCTGTATATCACCTGCTAAGGCTTGTGTTAGACAGGGGGTCATGGTATACTTGCGCGCGGGGTCAAATCGTGACCCAATCGATACTCACGCACGTGTACGGGGAACACGCGCACGCTGTAGACGCAAGTCGGTGGTGGGCAAGGGTTAGAAGGTCGGCCTTGGATTTGGGACGATTTCTCCTCAGTTTTCCTCAACAGCGGATTCCCCCGGTTTCAGGCGCGCCTTGCAGCGTTGCGAGGCGGCCATTTGGACACGGATGAAGACAGTGAGTCGTTCCGTGTCTGAAAAGAGAGGTTTGGACCTTGGCCACCGATCAGACTCTTCGTTGTCGCGAGTGCGGACGTGAGTTCGTCTTCTCGACTGGTGAGCAGGAATTCTACGCCAGTCGCGGCCTGATGAACACACCATCACGCTGCCCCGAATGCCGCCAGGCGCGCAAAGCCGCGCAGGCTGGTGGTAACGGCGGCGCCCGCCGCGAGATGTTCGAGGCGACATGCAGCTCCTGTGGGCGTGTGGCGCGCGTGCCTTTCCAGCCGCGTGGCGACAAGCCGGTATATTGCAGCGACTGCTTCCAGCAGATGGGCGGCGGCGGCGGCGGCGGTTCGCGCCGCAACTCCGGCGGCGGCGGCTACAGCTCCGGCTGGTAAACGACGCCCAGACGTGTCAGGCCCGACTGTGGGCTGACATGACGCGGCCCTCCGTCCCTATCGTGGGATGGAGGGTTTTCTGTTGCCCGCTATGCCTGGCTCCAGTCGCCGCGCCAGCGGTCCGGGTGCGGCATGCCACTGGCCCGCGCCGCCGCTCGCGCCGCCTCAGCGTCCACTGGCGCCCGCCGCGCCTCCCACCTTAGCGCGCCCGCCTCCCAGGTGAGGATGCCATACTCGGCGTAGTCGATGGGGTTGTAGCGGGCGCCATGCGCGTCTGTCGCCATCGGCAGGCCCACGCTACCAGGATTGACGATGGTGAGCGCGCCGAGGCGGCGCAGCATCGGGTAGTGGGTGTGGCCGCTCGCCAGCGCCACCGCGGCGACCGGCCCGATCATCTCCGCAAGCCGCTCGTCGGGTGTCTCCGCAAGCAGGCGATGCTGGAAGCTGCGCGGCGAGCCGTGCGCGCAGAGCAGCGCCGCGCCCAGCCCCAACGGTATCTCCACCGTCAGCGGCAGCGCGGTGAGCCAGGCGGCGTCCTCCTCGGTTAGCGCCGCCGCCGACCAGCGATCGATTTCCCCGACCCATGCGCCATACTTGCCAGAGTCAACCAGCAACTCTGGCATTGGCCCAGCGCGATGCAGACGGGCGGAGGCGTCGTCGCAATTGCCCTGGATGGTCGGGCAGCCCAGCGCGCGGATACGCGCCGCGCACTCGTGGGGCTGCGGGCCAGAGAGCGTGATGTCCCCCAGGCAGACGACCTGCTCGGCGCCCTGCCGCGCGAGGTCGGCCAGCGCGGCCTCCAGCGCGACCAGATTGCCATGGATGTCGGAGAGCAGCGCGACTCGCATGCTGGCGTACTCCCTTCGCGGGAATCGGGCCAGGGATCAGGCGTGGCCGAAGAGCAGCGCGGCGAGGAAGACCAGCGCGCCGCCGCCGACGACCTGCAGGGTCGAGAGGCCCCAGTTCACGCCGAAGAAGCGGTGGCGAATGGCCGCGATCACGACCAACTCGATGGCGACGACGACATACGCGGCGGCCAGCGCGGAATGGATGTCCGGGATGAGGAAGGGCAGGGTGTGCAGCGCGCCGCCGATGAAGGTCATCACACCAGTGACGGCCCCGCGCAGGATCGGGTTGCCGCGCCCAGTCAGCGAGCCATCGTCCGAGAGGCCCTCGGCGAAGGCCATGCTGATGCCCGCGCCGGTAGCCGTGGCCAGACCAACGAGGAACGCGGCGAAGGGCTTGTCGGTCAGAAAGGCGACGGTGAAGATGGGCGCCAGGGTCGAGACGGAGCCATCCATCAGGCCCGCCAGTCCCGGCTGCACGATGCGCAGGACGAACTTGCGCTCATCCGCCGCGTTCGGCGCGATGCCGCCCAGGCCGCCATCCAGCCGCTTCGCGACGCCGAAAAGGCCGAAGACGCGCAGGACGCCCGCGAGCGCGGCCTGCCAGCCACGTATCATATCAGAACTCATACCCGAGCGCTCTCTATCTTCAGCGGCTCATCCCCCGCCCGCGTGGCCCGCTGGCATTCCGGGCAATAGCCAAAGTACTGCTCGGAGTGCGAGACGATGGCGTAGCCCGCCACCCGCTCAGGGACCGCATGCTCTGGCGTGGCGCCGACTGGCGCGTCCACTACGCGATGGCAGCGCATGCAGACCAGCTCGGCGTGGCCGGAGGTGTCAGGGTCGAAATGGATATGCCCGTCGCCAGTGTCGAAACGGCGGATCTCGCCCCACTCGACCAGCTCATTGAGCACATTGTACAGTGTCGTCAGGGAGAGGCTGGGCAGTTGTGGCCGCAGCCGCCGGTAGAGGTCGTCCGCCGTGGGATGGCTATAGTCATCCGCCAGCGCCGTCCAGATGAGGATGCGCTGCGACGTTGCCTTGCCGCCCTGTGCGCGCGTCCGCTCGATCAGTTCTTTCACGCTTCGCATGTTCGTCATCCACGGGCCATGAAGGCGCCTCTACTGGAAATAACTTCGTATCTGTAACCATTTTAAATTACGAATCCCGCAT
>DASVWQ010000013.1:0-7654 GCA_036393135.1 Ktedonobacterales bacterium | reverse complement strand
CGCCTGCCAGACCGATCCCCGCGCGACGGGCGCCCTGCTCGCGCTGCTGGCCAGCGACGACTACGTGGTCGAGACGAGCGGCGTCTGGCGGCTGACCGCGAAGGCGCGGCGCTGGCTCCAGCGTGACAGTCCCGATGATGTCGCCGCCTACATTCGCTTCAACTATCTCCAGTGGGACTGGCTGGGCGACCTGGAACGCTTCATCCAGACCGGGCAGCCGATTGCCTTCCACGAGCGGCTGAGTCCCGACGAGTGGCGGCAATATGAGGCGGGGATGGCGGTGATCGCGCGGCTCACCCTGCCGGAGGTCGTCTGGCGGGTCGCGCCGCCGCCCGGCGCCACCGCGCTGCTCGACATCGGCGGCGGACATGGGCTGGCCGCCGCGCGCTTCTGCCTGCGCCACCCAGCCCTGCGCGCGACCGTGCTGGACCTGCCCGCCGCGCTGGAGGCCGCGCCGCCGCTGCCCGCCGACCTGGCCGCCGTGGGCGAGCGTATCACTCGCGAGCCGGGCGACGCGCTGACCAGTGACCTCGGCGTCGCGCGCTGGGATGTCATCTATATCGCGAACCTGCTGCACCACTTTGACGCCAGCGAAAACGAGGCGCTGGCGCGGCGTGTCGCCGCCGCTCTGCGTCCCGGCGGGCTGTGGGTAATCCAGGATGGCGTGCGCGAGCAGCGGCGGCGCAGTGATCGGATGTCGGCGGCGGTCGGCGATCTCTACTTTGCCCTCACCAGCGCCTCTGGTTTCTGGACCTTCGCGGAGATGGCGGCGTGGCAGACGTGCGCTGGTCTCGCGCCGCGCCGTCCCATCCGCCTGCTGACGGCGCCGGGGCAGGGCCTGCAAATCGCCATGAAGCCGAGGTGAGGAGGGCCAGCGAGATGAGCGGAGATGTGGGCGGCGTCGGCGCGCGGGTCAGCGGACGCGAGCGGCTGGCCGCCCTCTGGATCATCCTGCATCCGGGTCCGAGCCTGGTCACGGCGCTGGCGTATGCCATCTTCGCGCTGCTGGCCGCGCATGGGCGCCCCGATCCCGTTCGCCTGGCGGTGACGGTAGTGGGGCTGGTTGGCCAGCAGTTCGCCATCAGCGCACTCAACGACTACTGCGACCGCGAAGCCGACGCCCATAGCCACAAATACAAGCCCATCGCGCGCGGGGTCTTACCGCCGTGGGCCGCGCTGGCCGCCGCGCTGGTCTGCGCGCTGGTGATGGTGGTCTGCTTCGCGCCGTATGGCCTGGCGCCACTGCTGATCGCCGGGGCCTTCCTCGCGCTCGGCGTGGCCTATGACCTCGGCGTGAAGTCCACTCCCTTTGGCGGCGTGATGCTGGGGCTGGCCTTCCCGCTGCTGCCGCTGCTGGCGTGGCAACTCTTCGCGACGGTCAAACCCGCCCTCTACTGGACGTTCCCGCTGGGGCTGGCGTTGGGGCTGGCGATCCACCTGGCGGACGCCCTGCCCGATGCGGCGGCGGATGGTGCGGCGGGCGCGCATGGCCTGACCCAGGCGCTGGGGTCGCGTGCGCTGGCGGTTTGCTGGCTGCTTCTGTTGGCGGCCAACGCGCTGGTTGTCACGCTGGCCGTGACCGGGCTGGCTCCCGCGCGCCCAATCGTCCTCGCCGCCGCCATTCCGCTGGCGCTGGTGGGGCTGCTGGCCGCAGTCCTCCTCGCGCGACGCGCGGATTGGCCGGAGCGGCGACGGCTGCGCGCCAACTTTCCCCTGACGGTCGGCGTGGCGCTGGTGACGGCGCTGGGCTGGCTGGTCGCCAGCATCCTGTAGCGCCGCTCTATTGTGTACATCGCGTGCGGCTGGCGCGTAGAATAGGCTGGGCGGCGCCACAGTGGTCGCCTCCGCCGCATCTCGCCGCCAAGACGGGAGGTCGCCGTGAACCCGACTCCGCGGTCGTCCGCGCAGCCATCCGCACCGCCAGATATCGTGGCGCCACGCACGGCTCTGGAGCAGCGCCAGCCCGCGTCGCAACCGCTCGTCAGCGTACCTCTGGTGGACGACGCGGAGCACCTGAACATCTGGGCGCGGCTCTGGCAGTGGGTGATAGAGAACTCGTTCCTGCCGACCTGGCTGCCCGCGCCGCTGCGCCACCCCATCGGCGGCTTCGCGATGGCCGCGCTGGTCGAGTTGATCGTCAGCGTCGTGACGATGCTGATCGTCGCCGTCGTGCCGACCTTTTCTTTCCTAGGCACGGTGCATATGCTCGCCGTCGCGCTGATCGCCCTGACCTGGGGCGCGGCGCCGAGCATGCTGGCGGCGGTGGTTGGCGCGGCTGCGTTGGAGATCGTCATCCTGCCGCAGACGACGGGTGGCGGCATCGGCAACCCGCTCGATCTGGCGGAGGCGGCCATCTTCCTGATTGTTGGCGCGTTCATCGCCGTCATCGCCAGCAACACCGAGCGCGCTCGTCGCCGCGCGGTGCACGACTTCGCGGCGGCCCGCGCCCGTGAAATGGCGCTAGCCGAGACCAACGCTCGCACCGATGAGTTCCTCAGCATCGCCAGTCATGAGCTGCGCTCCCCGCTGACCAGCCTCAAGGCCGCTTTGCAGCTTGGCGAGCGTCGCCTGCGCCGGATCACCGAGCAGGAGCTGTCGCCCGAAGAGTTGGCCAACCAGGTGAGTGTCGTGCAGGGGCTGCTGACCACCGCCGAACATCAGGTGGATCGCCAGAACCGCCTGGTTGGTGATCTGCTCGATGTCTCGCGCATCCGGGCGAACAAACTGGAGTTTCACCTGGCGCCATGTGATTTGGCAGACATCGTGCGAGATGCGGTAGACGAGCAGCGGCTGTCGTGGCCCGACCGCTCTGTCGTGCTCGATCTGCCCGATAGAGCGGTCCCGCTGGAGGCCGACGCTCACCGATTGGGACAGGTGGTAACGAACCTGCTGACCAACGCGCTGAAATACTCGCCGACGGACGCGCCAGTGCGGGTTGGCGTGCGAGTCGAAGGCAGCGACGCGCTGGTCAGTGTGCAGGACAAGGGGCCGGGCCTGACATCGACCCAGCAGGCGCATGTCTGGGAACGCTTCCATCGCGTTCCGGGCATCAGGCAACAGAGCGGGTCGGGCGCGGGACTGGGACTGGGCCTGCATATCTCGCGCACCATCGTGGAACACCACGGCGGGCGGGTCGGGATCGAGAGCGTGCCAAAGCGCGGCTCGACGTTCTGGTTCAGGCTGCCATTGGCGGCTTCTCCTACTAGTGGAGATGCGGCCGCGACATCGTAGAGAATAGGACAGGCATGCTGGAGTTTCTGGGCGCGCTGGGGGGTATCGTTCTGGTGGACCTGGCGCTGAGCGGCGACAACGCCCTCGTCATCGGCGCAGCGGCGGCTGGCCTGCCCACGCGCCAGCGCACGCGGGCGATCCTGTTGGGCGGCGCGGGGGCCATCGTCCTGCGCATCCTCTTCGCCATCGCCGCGACGCTACTGCTCCAGCTTCCCTTCGTCCAGGCGATAGGCGGGCTGGTCCTGCTCTACATCGCCGCGCGGCTGCTCATGGAGCGCTCCGGCCAGCATGAGGAGCGGATCGATGAGCAGGGCAAGCTGGTCCCGCAGCCAGCGGCGAGCGCCTCCGCGACCCCCACCTTCACCCGCGCGCTGCTCACCATCCTCGTCGCCGACGTGACGATGAGCCTCGATAATGTGCTGGCGATTGGCGCGCTGGCGCATGGCAACCTGCCCATCCTGATTGTCGGGCTGCTGCTGAGTATCGCGCTGGTGCTGGCGGGGAGCGCGCTGGTGGCCTCGCTCATCCAGCGACTGCCCTGGCTGCTCGATGTAGCGGCGCTGGTGCTGGGCTGGACGGCGGCGAGCATGGTGGCGCACGACCTGCGCCTCGGCCCCGCGCTCCATCAGCTCATCCCACACGTCGAGATCGTGCTCGCTGTGCTGGGGGTCGGCGCCGTGCTGACGGTGGACATCTTCCTGCGCATGCGTCATGCCCGCGCCCGGAGCGCCGCGGCCGCCGAACCCGCCGAGCCAGTGGCCAGCGCCGAGAAAGACGCCACGAGGTAGCGCCGATGCTCGCCCTTGATAGCTGGCTCGATAGCCTCGCCGCGCTCTATGACACCTGGGGCTACCTGATCGTCTTCTTCGGCGCGCTCTTCGAGAATACCGCTTTGCTGGGGCTGCTGCTGCCCGGCGGCACGCTCGCGCTGCTGGGCGCCTTCTACGCCTGGCAAGGGTCGCTCAACATCGTCTGGGTGATCGTCTTCGCCTGGATTGGCACGGCGCTTGGCTACAACGCCGACTACCTGATTGGCCGTTTCCTGCTGACGCGCCTCACCGGGCGCTGGAGCGCGAGCTGGCTGGGGCGTCGGCTGCGATTGGCTGGGCGTCTGCGCCTCGCGCGGATGTTCCTGGCGCGGCATGGCGGCAAGGCGATCCTGCTCTCGCACATCGTCGGGCATGTGCGCTCGTTCGTCGCGCTGAGCGCGGGCGCCACGCGGATGCGCTACCGCCGCTTCCTCTCCTTCGAGTTGGTCGCCGCGCTGCTCTGGAATACGGGCTTCTGCCTGCTCGGCTACTTCGCTGGCTCCGAGCGTGAGCGCCTGCAACTGCTGCTGGAGCGCTCTGGCTGGGTGGCGCTGCTGGCGCTGGGGCTGGGCTATGGCGCGTGGCGGCTGCTGCGCTGGCGGGTCGCACGGTTGCGGGCTGCGCGGCGCCTCGCCAGTTCCCCCGCCATTTCCTCACATACTCATCCGCCCCGCTCACGCCCCGGCGTCTCGTAGCGGCCTACCCGCCCGCTGGATGGCGCCATTGATGGTCGCGTTGCTGGAGCGATCCTAGAGGATCGAGCGGCGTGGCTCTCCACGAGTGATGCCCCTGTGAGTATTCCTTTGCTCCTCGTGACGCCAGTGTAAGTGATATGCGCGCTCTCTACTTGAGAGCGTCGCATATCAGCACGCGCGCCAGCCAGAGAGGATGATATTCAGACGGCTGTGGAGATGAGATGACACAAGGATGCGCATACCCGCGTCCGCGAGAACACGGCCGCATGGAGCGGATACGTGATGAAGGGAGCAGGGATCATGCCGCCACATTGTGATTCGATGGATGGACCAGTTGTCAAGGCCGCTCTCCAGGCGCTCGACACAGGTAAGGTCGAGCATGTCCTGCCGTTTGTGCCAGCGGAAGGTGAGGCTGAAGTTATCCGCGCGTTCCAGCAGGTCTTGCCGCTACACACGCGGTCTGATGGCGCAAAACAGGTCGCCGATCTGTACTTCTTTGAGACAGTTGTGCGTGTCCATCGCGCTGGTGAAGGCGCGCCGTATACTGGCCTGAAGCCGGCTGGACTCGACGTAGGGCCGGTGATTCCCGTCGCGGAGCGAGCCATCGAAAGCGGCTCGCCGGATGAACTTGTTTCCTTACTGACTGGAATGGTGCGCACAGAGGTTACCGAGCGCCTTGCCCATGCGATGCGGTTGAAGCGTGACGTCGCGCGGGATATCGAGTCGGCGCGCGAGTACGTAGAGGCGATGCTTGGCCTGGAGGTGTGGAGCCACAGCCTCTACCTGGCCACCAAAGCGCCTGCCCACGCTGGAGCCCTTGAGCACGAAGAGGGCGTTCACGAGCATGGATGACGACACGCCAGCTCACCTATGCTGTCCCAGGAATCCAGGCATTGCCAGCGCCTCATCGAGCGAGTCGGCGTCGCGGGCGTGTCCGCTGATGAGGCGCTCAGGCACGCTCTCCACATGACAGCGCCGCCCCGCGCGGGGTATGCTGCGGGCGCGCGGGCATGGGCGCTCGCGCAGCCTGTCCGCTGGATGGCGAGAGAGGAGCGGCGCCAATGGATTTTGCCTGGTCAGAGAAGACACGCGCGCTGATCGAGCGGGTCAGCGCATTCATGGAGCGGCATGTCTACCCCAATGAGCGGGCGTATCACGAAGAAATCGCCGCTTCTGGCGACCCCTATCACCACACAAAGATTGTGGACGACCTGAAGGCGCGAGCGCGGGCCGAGGGACTGTGGAACCTCTTCCTGCCCGACAGCGCGTATGGCGCCGGGCTAACCAACCTCGAATACGCGCCGCTGGCTGAGCTGATGGGGCGGGTGGGCTGGGCCTCGGAGGTCTTCAACTGCGCCGCGCCCGACACCGGCAACATGGAGATTCTGGCGCAGTTCGGGACGCCGGAGCAGCGGGAGCGCTGGTTGCGTCCCCTGCTCGATGGCGAGATCCGCTCCGGCTTCGCGATGACCGAGCCGGATGTCGCTAGCTCCGACGCCACTAACATCCGCCTGACGATGCGGCGCGAAGGCGACGAATATGTGCTGGATGGCCGCAAATGGTGGACGACTGGCGCTGGCCGCGCCCGCTGCAAGCTGCTGATCGTGATGGGCAAGACCGACCCCGATGGCCCCGACATCCACCGCCAGCAGAGCATGCTGCTCGTGCCGATGGAGACGCCCGGCGTCCGGCTCGTGCGGGCGCTCTCCGTCTTCGGCTATATGGACAACGAGGGGCATGGCGAGCTGGCCTTCGAGGGCGCGCGGGTCCCCACGAGCAATCTGCTGGGCGGCGAGGGCGACGGCTTCGCCATCGCGCAGGCGCGGCTGGGGCCGGGGCGCATCCACCACTGCATGCGCTGCATCGGCGGGGCGCAGCGGGCGCTGGAGCTGATGTGCGCGCGGGTCTCCTCGCGCGTCGCCTTTGGCAAGCCGCTCGCCCAGCAGGGCGTCATCCAGGAGTGGATCGCCGATTCGCGGATCGAGATCGAGCAGGCGCGGCTCCTCACCCTCCAGGCCGCCTGGACGATTGATACGCTGGGCAAGAAGGCCGCGCAGGACCAGATCGCCATGATTAAAGTGGTGGCGCCGAGCCTACTCACCCGCGTCACCGACCGCGCCATCCAGGCCTTCGGCGCGGCGGGGGTCAGCGATGATGTCCCGCTGGCCGCGATGTACGCCGCCGGGCGCACGCTGCGGCTGGCCGATGGGCCGGACGAGACGCACCGCCGGGCCATCGCGCGCTCCACCCTGCGCCAGTTCGGCGCGCCCGCCACGCAGCCCGCCGAGAAGGAGACCCGCCAGTGAGAGCCGTCCTCTGCCGGGCGTATGGCCCACCCGAATCGCTCGACATCGCCGAGATCGAGACGCCGACGCCCGCCGCCGGGCAGGTGGTCATCGCGGTGAAGTCCTGCGCTGTCAACTTCCCCGACACGCTCATCATTCAGGGCAAATACCAGTACCAGCCGCCGCTGCCCTTTACGCCGGGAACTGATGTCGCGGGCGTGGTCGCGGCGGTCGGAGAGGGTGTCACGGGGCTGGCGGTGGGCGACCGCGTGGTCACGCTGGTCTTCCACGGCGGCTATGCCGAGGCCGTCGCCGCCGACGCGCGCGGCGTTGTCCGCATCCCGGATGGCGTGGACTTAGTGACGGCGGCGGCGTTCCAGCTCACCTATGGCACGGCCTATCACGCGCTGGTGGACCGCGCGAGCCTCCAGCCGGGCGAGACGCTGCTCGTTCTCGGCGCGGCTGGCGGCGTGGGGCTGGCGGCGGTGGAGCTCGGCAAGCGGCTCGGCGCGCGGGTCATCGCGGCGGCGTCGAGTGCGGAGAAGCTGGCCGCCTGCCGCGCGTCTGGCGCCGACGAGACGATTGACTACAACGCCGAAGACCTGCGCGCCCGGCTGAAGGCGCTGGCTCCGAA
>DASVWQ010000012.1:0-10010 GCA_036393135.1 Ktedonobacterales bacterium | reverse complement strand
TACGCCGGGCTGTTCGCCTGGCTGCGCGGACAGGAGTTCACAGCGCCGCTGCTGCGCGAGACACACGACGCGCTGGCGACGGTGGGAGTGGCCGCCGATGAGCGTCTGCGGGCGCTGGGGCGCATCATGCGCTTTGGCGACGCCCGCCTCTCGGTCATCGCTCCAGCGCTCCAGCTAGGCTTCTTCTGGGATGTCCACACGCTGAGGATGCTGGAGAACTGGCGGGCGCGGGCTGGAGCGCAGGCGCCGCGCTGGTTCGCGCTGCTGGCGGAGATCGAGGCGCTGGCCGGACTGGGAACGCTCAGCTTCGATCATGCCGGCTGGGCCTTCCCGACCGTGACTGAGGTTGAGCGCGGCGCGGCGCGGCTGGAGGCCCGCGCGCTGGGGCATCCGCTGCTGCCACCCGCCGACTGCGTGTGCAACGACGTGGCGCTGGGGCCGCCGGGAACCTTCTTGCTGGTGACTGGCTCCAACATGTCGGGCAAGAGTACGCTGTTGCGCGCCATCGGCGTCAACATCGCGCTGGCGCAGGCTGGGGCGCCCGTCTGCGCCGAGGCGCTAAGCCTGCCGCCTGTTGCGCTGGCCAGCAGCATGCGAGCGCAAGACTCACTGGCGGCGGGCGTCTCCTACTTCATGGCCGAGCTGAAGCGGCTCCGGCAGGTAGTGGATGAGCTGGATGCGGCAGCGCGGGCGGGCGAGCGCACCCCAGTCTTCCTGCTCGACGAGATCCTCAGCGGCACCAACACCAGCGAGCGCCAAATCGCCGCCCGCAACGTCATCCGGCATCTGCTCGACCTCGGCGCCACCGGGGCCGTCAGCACGCACGACCTGACGCTGGCCCAGGCGTCTGACCTGACGCCGGTGAGTCAGCCCGTCCACTTCACGGAGCGCTTCACCCGCGACGAGGACGGCCCGCACATGACGTTTGACTACCTGCTGCGACCGGGCATCGCGACCAGCGTAAACGCGCTGAAGCTGATGGAACTGGTGGGGCTGCCACTGCCCGAAGGCGATAGCCTTCGGGCCGAGCGTGGGCCAGTGGCCTAGCGCGTCCGCCACGCCGGACGATTGACGAATTGAAGGGAATACGCGGTGAGCGCAATCACGCTGGATGGACGCGACCTGGCGGCGCGGCTGCGCGTCGAACTGGCGCAGGAGGCGGCGGCCTTCGCCGGTCGGCGCGGGCGGGCGGCGCAGCTCGCACTGGCGCTGGTCGGCAATGACGCCACGGCGCGCCTCTACGCCGAGCAGGTGCGACGGGCGAGCGAGCGCGTGGGGCTGGCCCTGACCCTCCACCACTATCCCGCCGCCACCGACGAGACGGCGCTGCGGGCGGAGGTCGCGGCGCTCGGCGCGCGGGGCGATGTGGATGGCGTAGCGCTGCTCCTGCCGCTGCCTCGCCACATCCGCCAGCGTATGGTGATGGAGGCCCTGCCAGCCGCGAAAGACGTGGACGGCCTCGGCCCGCAAAACGCCGGGCGGTTGATGCTCGGCTTCCCCAGCTTCGTTCCTAGCACCGCCGACGCAGCCCTGGAACTGCTGCGGCTGGCGGGTGTACGCCTGCAAGGGCTGGATACGGTCGTAGTGGGACGCAGCAACGTCGGCGGCAAGCCCGCCGGGCTGCTCTTTCTGCGCGAGAACGCCACCGTCACCTTCTGCCACACGCGCACGCCCGACCTCGCGGCGGTCACTCGCCAGGCCGACGTACTCTTTACCAGCGCTGGCAGGCCCGGCGCCATCACCGCCGATATGCTGAAGCCCGGCGCCATCGTCCTCGACGCCGGCATGACGAATGTGGATGGCCACGTGGTCGGCGACGTGGACTTCGCACGGGTCAGCGAGGTCGCCAGCTACATCACGCCCGCGCCCGGCGGCCTCGGCCCGCTCACGCCACTGATGCTGATCCGCCACACGCTGATCGGCCCCAGCTAATCGCTCCGGCGTAACAAGCGAGCCGACCGCGCGGCGCTCTGCCACGAAGTCGGCTCGCTAGCATCGGCGTCCAGTTCCGCTACGGAAGCAGACCAGAGACGCCATGGAAGAAGTTGGCCGCCGCCCCGCTCATGTCGAAGCCGGGGATGAACTGCGAGGCGAACAGCGCCAGGGCCAGCACGGCGGCGATGGCCAGTGCGGCGCGAGCAACCGGGCTGGGGGCGCGGCGGCGCATCGGCGTGATGCCCGCGACCGGCGCCCGCACCACCGGCAGCGATGGCTCGGTCTCGGCGCGGCTCGCGCGCAGCGCGGCTGGCCCCATCCGGCTCTTCTCAACTTCAATGGCGGCGAACACACGCTCGCGGAAGGCTAGATCGGGCGCCAGCGAAGGCAGCAGGCGAATCGACTCACCAACACGGCGGTACATGGCCTCCGCCTGGCGGCACTCCGCGCAGCCCGCCAGATGATCGGCAAGCGCGCGCATCTCCGCCACGCTCCAGTCATCGCGCCGGTACGCGGCGAGTTGCTGTCGGGCCTGATGGCATGTCATCGGTGACCCTCCATCTCCTGCTGATAGATGCTGATAAACCGCTCGCGCGCTCGCATCAGTCGCATTTTGACGGCTGACGGCGTTACGTGGAGCACGTCCGCTATTTCCGCGCATGAGAAACCTTCGTGTTCATAAAGCAAGAGACATGCGGCGTACTTTTCCGGCAGTCGGCTGAGCACCCGCTCAACGATCTCCCGGTCAGCCACGCGCTGCTCGAATCGGCCACCATCGTACCCGGATGTGAACGCGCCCATCGCGCTCGCCAGATGTTCCTCCGAGAGGGTCTGCTGACCGAAGCCGTTGTCGGCGCCCGGCATGCCTGCGCCCACGCCTCGGTCATCGTTGAAGAGCGAGAGCGGGAGCCAGGAAATCAGGCGTCGCCGCCGGAGCGCGTCGGTCGCGGTGTTTGACGCGATGCGGTAGAGCCACGACGAGAGCGCGCCCGCCTGAATCGTCGCTCCGCCCGCCAACGCGCGATACGCCTTGACGAACACATCCTGCGCTAAGTCATACGCCTGTTCGCGATTACCTACGAGACGGTAGATAAAGTTGGTGATGGGCGTCTGGAATCGGGAAAAGATGTCCTCGAAATCGTCAACGCCGACCATCGGGCCTGGCTCATCGCGCGCCTCAGCGACATCGCCCTCCGGCTCCGCGTCAGCGGCGGCGAGCGACTCCTCTGGCGGCGACTGGACAGCGGTCGCCACATCTACGCCCGGCGCCACGTCTGGCGTAGCCAGCGCGCCCGGCTCGGCCAGCGTCGCGCCGGGCGCCGTATCTGTCGCCGCCGACCGCTGGCTGGCGCGCCGCCCACGCGGCTTGGCGCCCTGGGTGGTGGGCTTGGCGACGGTACCTTTCGGCTCCGTCGCGGCCTCCTGCCGTCGGGCTGAAGCGCCTCCGCGCGCACGAGTGGCGCGTGGGCGGTTCGGATTGTAGGGACGAGTGGATGGCTCCATCGGTTACACCTGTCCTGGGGAGAACTGTCACTCGCGCCCCTGCCTGTCGTGGTCATTCCTGGGTGACAGAGGCTCTCCAACAGCATACCAGATCAAGCGCGCTGTGGTCGCCTGCGCTATGACCTACTTCCCAGCGCGCGTCTGAGCAATTGCGCCTACGTAGCCCGAACCGCCTCAGAGTTGCGTCATACGCAAAATCTCGCTATCCTTTGTATAGGATTGGATAGTAACGTGGCTCGCGCACTATCCGCCAGACACTGCGGGCTTTCACAACAGCGAGGACTTCACGAACAACATGAGCGATTCTTCCAACCCCAGCGAGATCATCTTCTATTCGACAACATGGTGCGGTGACTGCCGCCGATCCCGCAAAGTCTTCGAGGCGATGGGCGTCTCCTACAACGATATCGACATCGAAGAGCATCCTGAGGCGGCCAAGCTCGTGCGCGAGATCAACCACGGCAGCAGCAGCGTGCCAACAATCATCTTTCCCGATGGCTCGGTGCTGGTCGAGCCGTCCAACGCTATCCTGGAGCAAAAGCTGACCGCGCTGGCCGCTGCGCGCTAGCCGCGTTCACCAGCGGCGCCCCGCGGCAAATACGCTGCGCAGCCTGATAAGCGGCGCGAGGAGTGCGCATCCTCGCGCCGCTTATCGTGTCATCTCGCGTAACCCACGCCCCGCTCATGGCGTAAAGTACAATGCGACGTATCCATGAGGGGACGCCGCCGAGTTCTGTGGCGGATTGCGCGGGAGCGAGTGATGATCACCTGCCCGTCTTGCGGGGCCAAGAACCCCACCGGCGCCATGTTCTGCGATGGCTGCGGGGTCGCGCTGAGCGTCTCGGCGGCCTCGCAGGCGCAGAAGGATGGCCAGGCCCAACTTGCCGCCGCCCATGCCGCCCGCGCCACCGCACAACAGGCCACCGTCCACGCCAGGGCGCAGTTCGCCACCGGACGGCTGCCACCGCAGACGATGCTGGGCAAGCGCTATCTCATCCTCAAGCGCATCGGGCAGGGCGGGATGGCCGCCGTCTACCAGGCCAGCGACACGCGCGCGAACCGCGTGGTGGCCATCAAGGAGATGAGCCAGGACGACCTGGCGCCAGACGAGCAGCGCGAGGCGGTCGAGAGCTTCGAGCGTGAGGCGCGGCTGCTCCAGCGCCTCCACCATCCGAATCTGCCGGAGGTCTACGAGAGTTTCGCCGAGAGCGGGCGCCACTACCTCGTGATGGAGTTTGTGGATGGCGAGACGCTCGAGGGTCGGCTTGTCGCGGCGAAGAAAGCGCTGCCAGAGGCGCTGACACTCGGTTGGGCGCGCCAGCTCTGCGATGTGCTGGGCTATCTGCATGGCCAGAAGCCGCCAGTCATCTTCCGCGACCTCAAGCCAGCCAATATCATGGTGACGAAGAAGGGTCAGATCAAGCTGATCGACTTCGGCATCGCCCGTGTCTTCTCGCCTCGCAGCGTCCGCGACACCCAGGCGCTCGGCACGCCCGGCTTCGCCCCGCCGGAGCAATATGGCAACGCGCAAACCGATGCCCGCGCCGATGTCTATGCTCTTGGCGCGACGCTCTACCAGTTGTTGACCAACTACGACGTCAGCAAGACGCCGTTTACCCTGCCGCCGGTCCGCTCGCGCAACTCCGCCATCTCGGCCAGCACAGCCGCGGCCATCGAGCGCGCGACCCAACTCAACCGCGACCACCGGTTCGCCAGCGCCGCCGATTTCGCCCGCGCCCTCGGCCTCGATCCGAAGTCCAGCGCGCGGGCCACGACCGCAGGCGCCCAGGGCCAGGCCCGCACGCAGACCCGCCAGCGTCCAGCCCCCGGCGCGACCGCCCAGCGCCGCGCAGCCGGCGGGACGGCGCACGGTCCGGCATACGGCCCCACGCGCGGCCCCATGCGCGGCCCGGCAGGTGGTGGGCAACCTGGCCAGCCCAGCAAGGTCAGCATTGCCGTCGAAACTGCGGCCAAGGCGGTCGCCGCAGGCGCGATGGCGGCGGGACATGCCGCCTTGCAGGCGCGGATGAATCCAAACGCCGCCACGAAATCGCCCGGCGCGGCGGCCTGGAACGCCGCCATAGCCGTCGCGCGAACGGCGACCGGACCAAGCGTAGCGCTCACTGTCCAGCCACGCGAGATCGACTTTGGCCAGCTCCGCGCCGGGCAGGATGGCGTCGCCACGCTCACCATCAGTGGGCAGGCAGGGGCTGTCGCGCGTGGGACAATCACGGCGTCCGAGTCCTGGCTGGCGGTAGATAAAACCCAATTCAACGGAGCGAGCACACTCGTCACCGTGACGGCGCGCACCAGCCAGATACGCGGCGTAGGCCCGCAGCGATCAGCCATCGAGATCACCAGTGGCAGCCGACACGAGTTTGTTCCGGTGCGTCTGGAGATTACGCCTGCGCCCGGCGCGCGACGGCCCGCTCCGCCACCACAACCGAATCCTCGGCCTGGCCCGGCGCCCGCTGGAGTAGCCGTCAACGCTGCCGGACGCGCCGCGCCCGCCGCCGGTGGCGCACGAGCGATGGCCGCGCGATTCGCGCCACGCCGCACGCCTGCGGGACAGTTGGCGCAGCGCCTGCCACTCACCCTGGGGGGGCTGCGCTTGCCGCTCTCACTCTTCGGCGCCATCGCGCTGGCCTTCGGGCTGCCGTGGCTCATCGCCACGTTCGCGCTGCCACACCTCACCGCGCCATCGCCCGTGGTGGTGGCCTGGGCGCTGCTCGCGCTCAGTGTGCTGGGGGCGCTGGTCGGCGCGGCGTTGGCCTACATTGGCGATAAGCCCGTACCCGGTCGCATGCGCGCCGCGGCATTACTGGCGGCGTGCGGCGCGCTGCTTGCCTTCACGCTCCAGCCGCATGCGCGGATCGCCGCGGCCTGGGTCGTCGCGCTGCCTGCCGCTGGCCAGCTTGGAGGCCTTGCGCTGAACCTCCCGCTGGCGGTGGCTGTCGCTGCGGCGCTCGGCGCGCAGCCACTCGTCAGTCGCGGCATCCTGCAGGTCGCCCGCTTCATCGAGGGGCGCTATACGCTGGTGCTGACGCTGGCCGCAGTCTTTGGCGGCTGGGTTGGGTTGAGCGCCACGCAAACCGCCCTCAACGCCATCTTCCAGCAGCCGTCATTCGCGCTCTCACTCGCCAGCGGCTGCGGATTACTGGTCGGCGTCGCGGTTGGCCTCGCGCTGGCCAAGCCGGTTGGCTACCTCCTGCGCCGCGTCGCCTACGGATGAGCCGCCAGATGGTCACGCCTGCGGAGCGTATCCCGCTCGTCGCGCTGGTCGGGGCGACCGCCAGCGGCAAGACCGCCCTGGCTCTCGCGCTTGCCGAGCGCCTGCCCATCGCCCTGGGTCTGGGTGGCGCTGAGATCGTCTCCGCCGACTCGCGCCAGATTTACCGCCTGATGGACATCGCCACCGCCAAGCCGACTACCGACGAGCGCGCCCGCGTCCCACATCACCTGATCGATGTCGTCTGGCCCAACGAAGACTACTCGCTCGCTCAGTACCAGCGCGACGCGCAGGCCGCCATCGCCGACATCTGGGCGCGCGGGCGCCTGCCGCTGCTGGTAGGCGGCACAGGCCTCTATGTGCGCGCGGTGGTGGATGGCCTGGCGATTCCGGAGGTCGCGCCACAACCCGCCCTGCGCGCCGAACTGGAGACGGAGCTGGCCATGCGCGGGCTCGCCCCGCTGGTGGAGCGGCTGGCGGCGCTCGATCCCGTCGCCGCCGAGCGCATCGACATCCGAAACCCGCGCCGCGTCATCCGCGCGCTGGAGGTCTGCCTGGCCAGCGGGCGCCCCTTCTCCGAGCAGCAAGGCAGCCGCCCCACACCCTACCACACTGTCCTGCTGGGGCTACGAATGGAGCGCGCGGCGCTCTACGCCCGCGCTGACGCGCGCATCGCGGCGATGCTCGCGGCGGGGCTGGTCGCGGAGACGGCGGCGCTGGTCGCGCGCGGCTACGCCTGGACCCTGCCCGCAATGTCGAGCCTGGGCTACCGCGAGATGGGCGCCCACCTGCGCGGCGAACTCTCGCTGGCCGAGGCGGTAACGCGCTTCGAGGGCGCCACGCACGCCTACATCCGCCGCCAGGAGACGTGGTTCAGGGCCGACAAGCGCATCCACTGGCTCGACGCCGCGCTCCCGCCGGACACGCTGGCCGAGGAGGCGGCGCGCGTGGCGCTGGCCGCGCTAGATGACATGGGGGGCGAGCGGGCTGGCCCACCCACTCCGTGATCCTCCTCTGTACCCACGCGCCGCTTTTGGAGTACACTAGAGCGCGTATGGAGGGGCATCGCGCGTCCGCTGGCGGTGGGCTGCGAAAGACTGCCACCGGGGAGAAAGGGAAGCACGGACATGACGGTACGGGTAGGTATCACGGGCATGGGGCTTGTGACACCCCTCGGCAATGATGTCGCGACGACCTGGAAGGCGTTGCTCAATGGCGCCTCTGGCATCGGGCCAATCACCAGATTCGATCCGAGCGAGCACAGCGTGAAGATCGCGGGCGAGATCAAGGGCTTCGATCCCCTGAACTATCTCGACCGCAAGACCGTGCGCCGCACCGAGGCGTTCACCCAGTACGCCTACGCCGCCGCGCGCGAGGCGCTGGCCCAGGCCGGGCTGGACCCCGCTGCGGCGCCCGACGAAATCGGCGTCATCGTTGGCTCCGGCAGCGGCGGCCTCCAGCTCATGCAGGACCAGTTCCGCATCCTGCTAGGCGAGCATCCCGACCGCGTCAGCCCGTTCTTCATCACCATGATGCCCGCAAACATGGCCGCTGGCACACTCTCGATGCTACTGGGCGCGCGTGGGCCGAACATGGCCACCGTCTCCGCCTGCGCGACCGGCGCCAACGCTATAGGCGAGGCGTGGGAGACGATCCGGCGGGGCGACGCGACGGCGATGATCGCGGGCGGAGCCGAGTCCTGCATCGTCTCGATTGCGGTGGCCTCGTTCGCTAGCATGCACGCGCTCTCGCGCCGCAACGACGATCCCACCCACGCCAGCCGTCCCTTTGACAAGGAGCGCGACGGCTTCGTGATCGCCGAAGGCGCGGGCATCGTCATCCTGGAGGAGTTGGAGCGGGCGAAGGCGCGCGGCGCCAAGGTCTACGCCGAGGTGGTGGGCTACGCGGCGACCTCCGACGCGTATCACATCACCGAGCCGGCGCCGGGTGGCTCTGGCCTGGTCCTGGCGATGCGCCGCGCGCTGAAGAAGGCGAGCCTCGCGCCGGAGCAGATCGGCTATCTCAATGCGCACGGCACCTCGACTTACTTCAATGATCGCGCCGAGACGATGGCGGTCAAGACGGTCTTTGGCGAGCACGCGTACAAGCTGCCCATCAGCTCCACCAAATCCATGACCGGGCATATGGTCGGCGCAGCGGGCGGCGCGGAGGCCATCTTCACCGCGCTGGCCCTGCACGAGGGCATGCTGCCGCCGACCGCCAACTACGAGGTCCCCGACCCCGAATGCGACCTCGACTACATCCCGAACACCGCGCGCAAGGCGACGGTGGACTACGCCATGTCGAACTCGATGGGCTTCGGCGGCCACAACGCCGTGCTGGCCCTCAAGCGCGCCGAGTAGCGCGTCGTTCCGCTTCCCTCTCGTCTGTGAGGCGGGGAACAGGGAGTGAGGTCTGGCGCGATGAGCATGCCAGCCGGGTCAGGCGCCCTGCCGAGCTATCGCCGCGTGATGCATTGCGACCTCGACTGCTTCTTCGCCGCCGTGGAGGAGCTGGATGACCCACGCCTGCGCGGGAAGCCAGTGATCGTCGGCGGCGACCCCGACCGGCGCGGGGTGGTCAGCACGGCGAACTACGTGGCGCGACGTTACGGCGTACATAGCGCGATGGCGGGCAGCGTGGCGAAACGCCTCTGTCCAGGAGGAATCTTCCTGCGCCCGCGTTTCGAGCGCTACCGCGAGCTGTCGCGCGCGGTGATGGCGATCCTCCGCGACGCCTGCGAGACGCTGGAGCAGGTCTCGATAGACGAGGCGTATGGCGAGTTGCCGCCGGGCGTCGTCGGCTGTGTCCCCGCCCAGCGTATCGCCACCGAAGTGAAGGCGCGGGTAAAGGCGGAGACAGGCCTCATCATCTCCATCGGCGTCGCGCGCAACAAGACCATCGCCAAGCTCGCCAGCGACTTCTCGAAGCCCGATGGCCTGCTGGTGGTCAAGCCCGACGCCGAGACGGCCTTCCTCCATCCGCTGCCCGTGGGGCGGCTCAGCGGCGTCGGGCCAGCCACCGCCGAGCGCCTGGCGGGCATGGGTATCGCCACCGTCGGCGATCTTGCGGCGCGCTCGCGCGAGGAGCTGGCGTCCGCGCTGGGCAAGCACGGCGCCTGGCTCTGGACGGTCGCCCAGGGGCAGGATGACCGCCCCGTCGTCGCCGACTATGGCCCGCCCAAGAGCGTTTCGTGCGAAGATACCTTCGACCGCGACATCAGCGACCTCGACCGCGCCGCCGAGCAGGTGGAGCGGCTGGCCGCCGAGGTGGCGCGGCGGGTGGACGCCAAGCGACTGGTCGGGCGCTCGGTGACGCTGAAGGTGCGCTGGAGCGATTTCCG
>DASVWQ010000011.1:0-6237 GCA_036393135.1 Ktedonobacterales bacterium | reverse complement strand
TACATCCAGCGCGCCCTCGGCCGGCAGGCGCTCCAGCAGCCAGCCCAGCGCCTCGCCCGTCATGTTGTCGATGTTGCTTTCGATCACCACCACCGTATCGCGGATGAGGCCCGCGCGCTCGCCCGCTCCCTCTGGCGCGCGGGCTACGTGTGTGGCGGCGGGAGCCTCGCCGACGACCAGCCGCAGGCAGTTCGCCCAGGGCAGCGCGCGTGTCCCGAAGCCGTAGCCTGTCGCGGTCGCGCGGATGGCCGGGCGCTCGAAGCGGGCCAGCGTCGCCGCCACCGCCGCGCCCGTCGGCGTGACCAGCTCGCCCTGCGCGTCGAGCGGACGCCACACCGCGCCCGTCCCCTTCAGCAATTCCAGCGTGGCCGGGCCAGGAACGGGCAGCAGGCCGTGCGACGACTTCACACGTCCAGAGGTCAGCGGTAGCTCCGAGCAGTAGAGGTCGCCGATGTCCAGCGCCTCCAGCCCCAGCGCGGCGCCCACGATGTCCACGATGCTGTCCACCGCGCCGACCTCGTGAAAGGTGATTTCCTCCGGCGCGACGCCATGAACGGCGCCCTCAGCGGCGGCGAGGCGCCGGAAGATGGCCAGCGCCCGCTCGCGCGCCCGCGCAGGCAGGCCAGCCGCCTCGATCAGCGCGGTAATCTCGGCCAGGCGGCGGTGGGCATGCTCCTCGCCCGCCAGCCGGACGGTCGCGCGGACGCCGTGGATACCGTGGTCGCTGATCTCCTCGGCCTCCAGCGTGTAACCTGTCAGTGGCAGCCGCGCCAGCCCCGCGCGTAACATGTCGAGCGGCGCGCCCGCATGGATGAGCGCGCCGAGCAGCATATCGCCGCTGACGCCAGAAAAGCAGTCGAGGTAGGCCAGCCGCGCCGCCCGCTTAGCCATCACGCGCCTCCTCCGCCGCCACCTGCCGCTCCCACTCGGCGCGGGTGATGGCGTATTCCAGGTCGTCGCCGTCCCAAACCTCGCCACCAGGAACGAAGGTAGCGCTGGCGGCCAGTTCGGCGGGCGTCGGACGGTAGCGGCGGATCAGGCGCAACCCGGCCTTCTCCAGCACGCGCCGCGAGGCCTGGTTCTCCTGATACGTCGTGGCAACGACGCGCTGAACGCCCGACTTGCGGAATCCCTGGTGGATCAGCGCCCGCGCGCCCTCCGTGGCGAAGCCCTGGGCCCAGGCCGCGCGCCGCAGACGGTAGCCCAGGCTGACCTCGCCACGCTGGGCCGTCGCGCCGTCAGTGGGCCGGAAGGCGAACCAGCCCAGAAACTCGCCAGTCGCGCGGCTCTCCGCCGCCCAGACGCCGTAGCCGTCGCCGCACGCGGAGGCCGCGATGAAACCCGGCAGGATGCGCCGCGCGATCTCTTCGCGCGGTGTCGCGACGCCGCCGGTGAGCCAGCGCATCACGACGGGGTCGCCGTCCAGCGCGACGAGCGCGTCCGCATCGGCCAGCGTGAAGGCGCGGAGGGTCAGGCGCTCCGTTTCGAGGTGGACGCGGCGAGCAGGATGCGCGCTCATGCGTGGTCACGCCCCGCGATTTCAATGGCGCCGGGCGGCGTGTCGGGCTGCGCGGCGTACCACTGGAGCGCTTCACCGGCGAGGTAGAGCGAGCCAGCGGCGCAGATCAGGTCGCGTGGGCCAGCCAGCGTGCGCGCCAGCGCCAGCGCCGCCGCCGTGTCAGCCTCGGTGAAGATCCGCGCGCTGGTCGCCGCCGTCGCGCGCTCAGCCAGCGCGGCGGGGGCGATGGCGCGGGCGCTGCGGGCGGCGGTGGCCACCAGCGCGTCTATCCCGGCGGCGGCGACCTCACGCAGCATGCCGTCGAGGTCCTTGTCGGCCATCGCGCCAAAGACCAGGATCAGGCGATCGAAGGTGAAGTGGCGGCGCAGTCCGGCGAAAAGCGCCCGCATCGAGTCGGCGTTGTGCGCGCCATCCACCACTCGCCACGGTTCGCGCCCGACCACCTGCATCCGTCCCTCCCAGCGCACGGCGCGCAGCCCCGCGCGGATGGCCGCCTCGTCCAGCGGCTCGGCCAGCGCCAGCGCCAGCGTCGCGTTCTGGAGTTGATGCTCGCCCAGCAGCGGAATCTCCAGGCCGCGGTAGACGCGGCCGGGCGTCGTCACGTCGAAGCGCTGTCCGGTCTCGCTGACTGGCCCCTCGGCGTAGGTGTAGGCGCAGTCCGCCGCGCCCGCTGGCCCCACCCGTAGCAGCGGCGCGCCGCGCTGCTTCGCCACGCGCGCGATCTCGGCTAGCGCTTCGGGGTCGCGCGCCGAGGTGATGACCGGGACACCGGGCTTGATGATACCCGCCTTCTCGTGCGCGATCTCGGTCAGCGTATTGCCGAGGATGGCCATGTGGTCGTAACTGATGCTGGTGATGCCGCAGATTTCCAGCGCGGGCGGGGCAACGACATTGGTCGCGTCAAGACGCCCGCCCAACCCGACTTCGATCACCGCCTCATCGACTCCCGCCTCACGGAAGGCCAGGAACGCCAGCGCCGTCGCCACCTCCCAGGTGATGTAGGGGCCGAGGGCGGGATCGACCCGCGCCAGCGCCGCCCGCACGCGCGCGACCAGCGGCGGAAGCGCCTCCTCCGCGATGGGCTGGCCGTCGATACGGATGCGCTCGCGGAAGGTGTGCAGGTCAGGCGAGCTATAGAGGCCGACGCGCTTGCCACTGGCCCGCAGGATGGACGCCAGCATCGCGGAGGTCGAGCCTTTGCCCTTGCTTCCCGCGATGTGGGTGACGGTGTACGCCATGTGTGGGTCGTCCAGTTCCGCCAGCAGCGCCCGCTCGCGGGTCAGGTTGTCGTCGCGGTCGCGGGTGAAGGCGCCCGTGCGCTCGGTGTCGCTGAAGCTGTAGAGCCAGTCGAGCGCCTGGCGATAGGTCAAAGGCGCTGCTACTGGCTGGGTGTCAGTTCCGCTCATGGGCCGCTCCACTGGCAGGCTGGAGGAAGCCGCGCCAGCCGCGTGTCACCGCATCGGTCATCCGTGCGACGCGAACCATCTGGCGCACGTCGTGGACGCGCACGATGTCGGCGCCCTGGGCGATGCACAGCGCGACGGTCGCCGCTGTCCCCTCCACGCGGTCGGTGACGGGCGGGTCGCCCAGCGCCTGGCCGATATATGATTTGCGCGAAGTGCCGACCAGCAGCGGTCGCCCCAACGCGCGCACCTCGGCCAGCCGCGCCATCACGCGCAGGTTTTCCTCGCCGCGCAGGCCGAAGCCGAAGCCGGGGTCGAGGATGATGCGCTCCCACGCGACGCCCGCCGCCAGCGCCAGATCTATGCTGCCAGAGAGCTGGCGCAGCACGTCGGAGAGCGGGTCGCGGCGCGTCTGCCCGCGGAGGTTGCTCATCAGCACGGCGGGGACACCGCGCTCGGCCACCAGCGGCGCCATCTCCGGGTCTGCGCGCAGGCCCCAGATATCATTGACGATGTGCGCGCCCGCATCCAGCGCGGCTTCGGCGACGCTGGCCTTGTAGGTGTCCACCGAGATGAGGATGTGGCGGGGTAGCGCGCTGGCCAGCGCCTCGATCACCGGGACCACCCGCGCCCGCTCGATCTCCGGCGCGAGCGGCGGCTGCTCGACTGTGGATGGGCGTGTGGACTCGCCGCCGACATCCAGCATATCGGCGCCCTCGGCCACCATCCGCTGGGCCTGGGCGAGCGCGGCGGCCACCACCTGCGCGGGCGCCATGTCAGCCAGCGCCACGCCATCCCGCGAGAAGGAGTCGGGCGTGATGTTGAGGATGCCCATCACCCAGGTGCGCTCGCCCCAGGTGATCTGGCGCTCGCCCCAGGTCGTCGGCGGCGTCATGTCTGCCATGCGTCTCGTTTCTCCCCCATGCGCGCGGGCCGCGTGGCGTCGCGCGAGGTTTATCCACCTGGCAGTATACGACGCGGCGGGCAGGTGTAACGTTTCCGCGCGTCGCGTGTCCGTATTGGTGATAACCCGAAGCGCGCTCCTCTCATGCGAGGGCGCGGCGCCACTCCATGCGCTGCGGTATACTCTGGCCGGACGACCGCAACGTGAAGGAACGGCGGCGCGGCTGGGGCGATTCCCCCGGCTCGACGCGGCAGGTACGAGGGAGTGGCGGCGAGGCGTGACAGGCGACTATTCCGGCCAGCCAGCAGCTAGCGGCGCGGCGCCGTCCGATGAGACTGCGCTGGTGGCGGCGCTGCGGCGTGGCGATGAGGCGACATTCATGCGGCTGGTCGAGCAGTATCAGACGGCGATGGTGCGCCTGGCGCAGGTCTATGTCGGCGACCGCGCGGTCGCGGAAGAGGTGGCGCAGGAGACATGGCTCTCCGCGCTGAAGCATCTCGACCAGTTCGAGGCGCGGTCGTCGTTCAAGACCTGGCTCTTTCACATTCTGGTGAATGGGGCCAAGACGCGCGGCCAGCGCGAGCGCCGCAGCACGCCCTTCTCGGCGCTGGGCGAGGCGGATGATCCAGACGGCGAGGAGGGGCCAAGCGTCGCGCCAGAGCGGTTCATGGACGAAGATGGCGCGCACCCAGGTGGCTGGCTGACGCCGCCCGCGAGCTGGGAGCAACTCCCCGAAGATCGGGTGGCCTCGCAGGAGACGCGCGCCTGCGTGCTGGAGGCCATCGCGCGGCTGCCGCGCAACCAGGCCAGCGTGATTCGCCTGCGCGATGTCGAGGGCTATTCGGCGGACGAGGTCTGCGCGATGCTAGGGATCGGCGTGGTCAATCAGCGGGTGCTGCTCCACCGGGCGCGCTCGCGGGTCCGGCAGGCGCTCGAGATGTGTCTCAGCGACGACTGAGCGTGGACCGGCGGAGGGAACGACGATGCGACCGATGACGTGCAAAGAGCTGGTCGAGCTGGTGACCGCCTACTTCGAGCAGGCGCTGTCGGCGGAAGACCGCGCGCGTTTTGAGGCGCATGTCGGCGTGTGTCCGGGTTGCGCAGCGTATCTTGAGCAGATGCGCACGACCATCGCGCGGGTGGGCGCGCTACGCGAGGAACACGTCTCACCCGCCGCCGAGCGTCAACTGCTCGAGGTCTTTCGCGACTGGAAGCGTGACGCTGGCGTCTAGAGCGCGAAGAGCGGCCACAGCGCCCCGCTCGGCGGCGTCTCCAGCCCGCGCAGCAGCACGATCACCGCGATAATCATGATGATGAGCAGCGCCGCGATGATGAGCCAGAGAAGCGTGCGGCGCTCGCGTGGCTCACCGCGCGTGGGCGGGTCCGACATACGTGAGCCGGGCAGCGCGGCGCGCAGGTCGTTGTGGGTGGTCTGGGTGGGCGCCTCCGCTGTCATTGCGCGCCCGTAGCCGCCCATCGGCGCCATCTGTGTCATCGGCGTCATCGCGGCAGTCGGCGGCATCGAGGTCATCGGGCTGCGTGGGAGGCTGGGTTGCGGCAGCGGCGCGCGCGCGCCAGACATGCCACGCGGCGTGGAGGCGTCGGAGCCCATCGGCACGCCGTAGGCCAGCGTATCGGCCTCGTACTCCATCTGTGGGAACGACGGCCCGGGATAGGCGGGCGGGCCGAACGGCGTGCGGCTCATCGGGCGGCCCGACGAGAGGCCAAATACGCCCGCCTGCGAGTCTGCGCCTGCGCCGCCAGACAGCGAGCCTGAGCTGCGCGCGCCACTGTAGTCGCTGTGCGAGCGCTGCGAGCCGAGGCTGCCATACTGCCCCATCGAGCCGCCACTGGGTGGCCGTGGCGCGCTCGGCGCCTGGCGCGCCGGGTTGAAGCTGGTGAAGGGCGTGTTGAGGTTCGGCAGCGGCTCCTGTGAGGATGTGGATGAGCGCTGGGCGCCCCAGTCGCTGGCCGCCGGAGCGGAGCCAGCAAAGGCCGCGCTGGACGTCTGGCCGCTGATGGGCGCGGTGGGTGGTGTCGCGCGGCGAATGGGCGCGCTCTCTGCGCGCCCGCGCAGCCACGGCGGCGTCTCGCCGGAGAGATCAGAAGAGGGCATCGGCGCCACAGCGGGCATCTGTCCCGTCGGGCGCGATGACCCGTGCGACGAACTGCCTAGCATGAACGTCGGCACGCTGTCATTGTCGGCGATCAGTGCGCTCAGCAGCGCCGCTCCCAGTTCGCTGGCGCGCTGGAAGCGCTCGGTGGGTTGCTTTGCCATCGCCCGCATGACCACCGCCTCCATCGCCGCTGGCACATGCGGATTGTAGCGACGCAGCGGCGCAGGCTCCTTGTAGAGGTGCGCCTGCATGACATCGTGCGACGACGAGCCAGTGAAGGGCAAACGTCCGGTC
>DASVWQ010000010.1:0-3735 GCA_036393135.1 Ktedonobacterales bacterium | reverse complement strand
TGACGCGTTCGCGGGGTCAGCGATGGCAAGTAGCTCGATGTAGCCCTCGCCCAGGATGATGATGCGGTTGCGCGTGCCGAGATGTGGATGCGACCCGCCGCCGGTGACGCTGAAGCCCATCGCCGTGAATGACCGCTCCAGCGCGTCCAGATCGGGCGCCCCGATGATCACGTGATCGATGCGGGTAGGCATGGGCGGGCATTCCTCTCCAGACCGGGCCGCCACCGATTGGCGCGATGGGCGCGCGTTCGTTATGATCAGATGATGGGCGGCTCTGGTTGTAGTTGTATCTCATAGCGGAGTGAGGCTGCGCGATGTCCACTGGCCAACAGCGACTGGCCCGATGGGGGCTGTGGGGCGCCTCAGCGGGCATTACTGGATTCTACCTGCTTTCTCTGGCGCGCACGGTGGCGGATACCCTCAGCGCGCCACCACTGAGCGCGCCGCCGAAAGACGCGCCGCCCGCCGCCAATCTGCCACGGGTCAGCGTGATTGTGCCAGCGCGCGACGAGGAGCGCAGTATCGTGCGCTGTGTAGAGTCGCTGCTCGCGCAGGACTATCCAGACTTTGAGGTCATCGTGGTGGACGATGGCTCGACGGACGCCACGCCAGCGCTGTTGGCTCGCCTGCGGCAGTCGGCCGCCGGGCGCGCACGGCTGCGTGTGGCGCGGGTGGACGAACTGCCCAGGGGTTGGGCGGGGAAGCCGCACGCCCTGCATACGGGCACGGGGCTGGCGACGGGCAAGTGGCTGCTCTTCACCGACGCCGATACCCACCACGCGCCGAATGCGTTGCGGGCGGCGGTGACGCGGGCGGAGCGCGAGGGCGCCGACCTCTTCACCATCGGCTCGCTGCAGGAGGCGCCCGACTTCTGGACCCGCACGCTGATGCCCATCGCGTATATGGGCATCTCGTTCATGTACCCGCCGACGCTGGTGAATAATCCGCGCAGCCGGGTCGCCATCGCCAACGGACAGTATCTGCTGATCCGGCGAGCGGTCTATCAGCGGCTGGGAGGCTACGACACGCCGGAGTTGCGCGGAACCATCGTAGATGATCTGCGGCTAGCGGAGACCGTCAAGCGGAGCGGTGGGCGGCTGCTCTTCGTCGATGGCCGCGACTTCGTGGCGACGCGGATGTACCAGTCGTTGGCCGAGCACTGGAACGGCTGGGGCAAGAACGGCGCGATTGGCTCGCGTGGCGGCGCGCTGGGAGCCGCGCTGATGACTCCTGGGCTGCCACTCATCACGGTGGGGCCATTTGCGCTGCTGGCAGGCGGACTGTTGCGGCGCGACTGGCGGATGACGCTGGCGGGGGTGGCTCCGGTGGCGGCGCTGCTGGGCTATCGCGCCTACCTCGACCGACAGTTGCGCATCCCGCTGCGCTACGGCTGGACGCATCCGCTGGGCGGGCTGATCTTCACGGGCATCCTGATGCGCTCGGTCTGGCGCCAGGCGCGCGGCGAGACGGTCCCGTGGCGTGGACGGAGCTACGCGGTATAGCGGGAAGCTCAGTCGCCGCCCGCCGTCTTACGTGCGGTCGCGGTGGTCTGGCCATGCAGAATCCAGGCAATGCCGGTGGCCAGTAGCGCGCCGAACGTCGGCCCGATGAGATAGATCCACATCGGGCCGAGTGTGTTTGCCAGCAGCGCCGGGCCGAATGAGCGGGCGGGGTTCATCGAGGCGCCGGTGACGGGGCCAGCGAAGAGGCCACAGAGCGCGATGGTCGCGCCCACCGCGAGGGCGGCATTATGCCCGACCAGGCGCGTATCGTGCGCCGTCCCCAGGATGACGGTAACGAGCAGGCAGGTCAGCGCCGTCTCCATCACCACGGCGACCAGCGGCGAGATACCGGCGGCGGGAATCGTCGCGCCAAGGCCGCCGACATCGCCGAAGAGCAGCCGTAACAGGGCTGCAGCGCAGATCGCGCCGACAAACTGGCTGGCCATGTAGCCGGGGACGCGGCGCCAGGGGAAATCGGCGCGGATGCTGAAGGCCAGCGTCACGACGGGATTGAAATGCGCGCCAGAGACATCGCCCATGGTGTAGATCAGCGCCATCACCACCAGGCCGGGCGCGATGGCGGCGGCGACATCGCTGATGGGATGGCCAGTCGCGGCGCTAATGGTTGGGGCGCCCGCCGCGACCAGTGTGAGCAAGAACGTCCCCAGCGCCTCGGCGAACAGCCGCCTTCCCCTGGCGCGCGGGTCGCGCGGGTCGGTGGAGAAGTTGGGTCGGGTCGGGGCGCCCGACGCTGGGCGTGGCTCCGCGCTGGCCATGACGGGCATGCTCCTCGCTGGCGCGCGTGACGATGCGCGCAGACTCCAGCCCCATCATACCGTATGCCGCGCGGCGCGGTGTCGCATGCGCTACGCCGAAGCTTCGTCCACCTGGCGCGCGGCTAGCGTTGTCGGATCGAGGCGCAAGGGCAGCGGCGTGGTGCGCACGTTGGCGCGGCGCATCTGACGCATCAGGAACGGGCGGGCCAGCAGCGGGTAGAGGGTCGCCGAGACAATGCTGGCGCCGAGCGTCGCCGAGACGGTCGCGGGCGTGAGGACGCCGAGGTTCGACCCGACCTGGGCCGTCGCGACCATCAGTGAGAGCGGCGCCGAGAGCATCAGCGCGGCGGGCAGCGCCATGCGCCAGCGGATGCCCGCCAGCCGCAGTAGCGGAATCGCTACCAGCCGCACGCCGAAGAGGCCAATGGTGAGGGCGATGAGCAGCGCCAGCGCGGCGGGCGTCATCAGGTCCACGAAGCGCACCTGCGCGCCGACGGTGATGAAGAAGATCGGCAGGAAGAAGCCCTGGCCCATCGTCGTCAGTTTCTCGGTGACGTAGTTGCGCCCCCGGAAGGCAAAGCTGCAGATAGCGCCCGCGATGAAGGTGGCGAGGATCGCCTCGACCCGCAGGATGAGCGCGGTAGCGGCGAAGACCAGCATCAGCGCCAGCGCCGCGCGCACGCCAAGCTCCGAGGTGTCGCGCAGGGCCAGCAGTCGGCGGACGGCGCCCGACTGCGTGTTGGCCAGCGCCATCAGGCCGCGCAGGCCGACATAGCCGAGAATCAGCAGCGCGACCAGCTTTCCGGCGGCGACGCCAAGCTGCCAGTTCAGCCCATAGCGCGAGATCAGGTCGAAGGCCGTCAGCGCGAGGATGGCGAAGAACTCGCCTAACGCGCCAACGACCAGCAGCCGCTGGCCAAACGGCTCGCGCACCATGCCAGCCTCATGCAGGATGGCCATGAGCACGGTGACGGAGAGCGCGCCGAGGATGAGCGCGTAGATGATGGGCAGGTGGAGCAGCAGCGTCATCGCGAAGGCGCCCGCCTGGATGCCCAGCGCTGCGAGTGTCGAAGCCAGCAGCGAGCCGGTGCCCTGTTTGCGCAGCGCCTCGAAGTCGATCTCCAGCCCGACGAGGAAGAGCAGCAGCAGGAAGCCGAACTGACTCAGTGTGCTGATGAATGGCCCTTCGAAGCGCATGCCCGGGAGCAAGTTGGCGACGGCGATGCCATAGAGCATTTCGCACGGCGCGCTGAACCAGCCAATGCGCTCGGCCAACAGCGGCATAATGAACGCGCCCAGCGTGAGCGCGAGGAGAGTGATCGCGTCGTTTTGACTCATCGGTAGGCTCCTCGTTTCCGTCGCGGGGTCTACGGTGTCAATACGTGGTAGGGTACCAGCCGATAATGAGATGAGCCTGAGAGGAATATGAGCGTTGGATTCCTGTGCTACATGAACCG
>DASVWQ010000009.1:0-6496 GCA_036393135.1 Ktedonobacterales bacterium | reverse complement strand
CGACCTCGCGCCAGACGCCCCGCTGGCGGCGAACTGCGGCCAGTGCGAGGTCTGCCTGCACGCCTGCCCGACCAATGCCTTTGTCGCGCCGTATGTGCTCGACGCGCGGCGCTGCATCTCGTACCTCACCATCGAGCATCGTGGCGCCATCCCGCTGGAGTTGCGCCCGCTGATCGGCGCGCACATTTTCGGCTGCGACATCTGCCAGCAGGTCTGCCCCGTGAATCTGGTGGCCGAGCGGCGGCTGCGCGCCAGCGGACGCCTCGGCGCGGGCGACCGGTTGGAGTTTCGCCCGCGCCCGCTGGTCGGCTCCAGCCCGGAGCTGATCCCGCTGCTGGCGCTGGACGAGGCGAGCTTTCGCGAGCGCTTCAGCCACAGTCCGATCAAGCGGACGAAGCGGCGTGGGCTGCTGCGCAACGTCTGCGTGGCGCTGGGCAACCTCGGCGATCCCGCCGCCATCCCCGCGCTGATCGTCGCGCTGGGAGATGTGGAGCCGCTGGTGCGGGGGCATGCGGCCTGGGCGTTGGGGCGCCTCGGCGGCGAGCAGGCCCGCGCCGCGCTGGAGTCCGCGCTGGCCAGCGACGCCGAGCCGTCGGTGCGCGCCGAAGCCAGTCACGCGCTGGACATGGTGGACGCGCCTTCCGCGAAGTAGCGCGGGCCATCGGTATATCCTCTGTACCGCAGCGTTCGCGACCAGGCAAGCGGCCAGCGCACAGCTGCGCATGGCAGTGTGTCGCCTATTCACGCGATCACGCCTCAGGATATCAAGATGCGGAGGGCGCAGAATATGGGCGCGCTGGCGAGTTGGTCCGCGCTCCTCAACTAATGAGTCGCTGCTCCGGGAAATGGGTGAGGTTCAACGCCCCCTCTGTATGTGTGCGGCCGCCTTGCCAAGGGCCACCTCAGCTGTATTACCGCCTGCCGCTACGCCAGCCAGGGAAGGCGAGTCTTCGAGGGCGCGCGCCCAAGCCATGCCGCGCTTCAGCAGCATGCGCGGGAACGTCCGGGATGCGGCGAAAACTGAACGGCGCCATATGTGCGAACGGAGGGGAGGCATCGCGCCACGCTGGTGGTTTGCGATGGAGCGATAGGCAGGAAGGATTTGGAATGGAGCCACGAGCATCATCAGGTTCAGTATCGAGGGATGTGGCGCCAATCAGGGATGTGGTGGCAATCATGCATGAGGGAGCCAATCAGACTGGCGAGGGCCCCTTCACCGCCGCCGCACTGGAATCGGCGCTGCGCGATCATGGGCTGGATGGCGAAGTGGTCGCGCTGACGGGAAACAGTGATGTCGCGGATGCGGCGGAGCGCGCGGCTCTGGACGGCGCGCGGGTGGTTCTCGCCGTTGGAGGCGATGGCACGATCCATCGTGCAGCCAAAGGGCTCTGGCGGGCGTCCCGCGCTGGCGCGCACGCTGCGCTGGGTATCCTGCCCGCCGGTACGATGAACAATGTCGCCGCCGCTCTGGGCATCCCCGAGGACGCTGATGCGGCGCTCGATAGTGTCGCCGGGAGTCTGCGCCTGGGCCGTTTTCGCCCACTGGATCTGGGGCGCATAGGCGACATGATCTTCGTGGAAGAAGCCGGCTTTGGTATCCTCACTGATCTGACGGGCATCGGTGAGTCCGTCAAGCAAAACGATCTCGCGGTCCCGGCGGCGGCGCTCCAGATTGGGCGGATGATCGCGACATATAAGCCAGCGCCGCTGACGCTCACGCTGGACGGGCGGCGCCGCCGATTCAACGCCCTGCACGTCCTCATCTGTAACGCCCCGGTAATCGCCTTGCGCATGAATGTCGCGCCGGATGCCCGCATGGATGATGGTCTGCTGGATGTGATTGTGTACGATCGTTTCCGGCTCTGGCAATTGCTGACCTACCTCGCGCGCCACATTGGCGGGCGCGAAATACCGGACACCAGAGTGCGGCGGTTCCACGTAAGGTCAGTGGTCATGGAGCCCTACAACGCCCCGTCGCACGCGAACTGGGCCGTTGATGTGGATGGCGACAAAGTCGGCGATTGCGGTCCTTATGGGCGCTGGCGACGAATCGAGGCGCACGCGCTCCCGCATGCGCTTTCGCTCGCGGCGCTTCCCGCCTCTCCGAAGATCGAAGAGCAGCCCTGGAAAACCGCTCAGCGGGCGATTGCCTCTACCCTCAAGCCGACGCCATCTACGCCAGATCAGCCTGAAGTGTCGTCCAACCCGGTCGCGGCGCGCGAGGCCGCTATCGAAACCGCCGTGGGACAGATCACAGAGCCACCCAGGCGCGCGGCGCGGCGTACAACACTCATTCGCACGCTCTATGTTGTGTGCGCCGCGCTGGCGGTCGCGATGGGATTCGCTGCCCGGCGCGCGAACATCCTTCCCGGAGACCTGGAGATCACACGCGCGCTCCAGCGAACACGCTCACCGCGCCGTGACACCTTCTGGCGCGCGGTGGCCTGGGCGGGCTTTCCGCGGCCAACCGCGCTGATCGTAGCAGTGACGACGCTAGGGCTCTGGTTTGCGCGATTCCGGCTCGAGTCGCGGTTCATGCTGCTCGCGTCGGGGGTCAATGCGCTCAATTACGCGCTCAAGCGCATCGTGCGACGCCAGCGCCCCGCTGAATCACACGTGCGTGTGCTGCGGCTGATCAAGGAGCCCAGTTTTCCCAGTGGCCACGTGATGTTCTACGTCAGCGCATTTGGCTTCCTGATGGCGGCGGCGCTGGCGAACCTGCGGCCATCCGCGCTACGACATGCGATTGTCGCTGCCGGCGCTTCAATGATCGCGCTCGTAGGCGCGTCGCGGGTGTACCTGGGGGCGCACTGGCCCAGCGATGTCGCTGCAGGCTACCTGTTTGGTGGCCTGTACCTCGGCGGAACACTGCAATTCTACGCGTGGACCAAGCAGCGGCAGGCCAGCGGAGTCAAACGGGCTCCCTCGCCCAATGCGAATGAGCTTTCGACGACCCCAGATATTGCTCCGCGCGGCGGAAGCGCTTGCTGAGCCAGTTGATCGCCCCTGATCGAGAGTGGCCCGTGTTGGCCCAGGATACTTCAATAAGCCCATGAGGAGTCGTGCATATGACTGATACGGATACACAAACAACGGCCTCCATGATGGAGCCTGACATACGATTGCGTGTTGCGCGATCAAGCTGGATGCCTTACAGTCAGCGGCGCATCGTCGTTGTCGCCACACTGTGGGCGCTCGCGTTCGTGATGGTCGCAAGCATGTCCATTTATCTGCACGCGCACCGTCTGGCGCAGTTTCCGGGCGATGTCGGGCTGATCGTGCTCATTCAGCAAATTCATGCGCCACTGATCGTGGGCTTCATCAATCTGGCGAGTGACGCCAACTGGCCCATGCCCGCCGGCATCACCGTCTTCGCTGTGCTGTTGCTGATGGTGATCTTCCGGCGCTGGCGCTACGTGTTGACTACACTCATGGCTGGCTTTCTCGCCGATGGACTGAGCTTCGCGCTCAATGGCTGGGTGCATCGCCCGCGCCCACATGGCGCGCACATCCACGCGATAGGGAATATCGGGCTGAGCAGTTACCCGTCAGGGCATGTCTCACATGTGACTGCCTTCTACGGCTTCTTGTTGTTTCTGTCGGCGCAAGAGTTGCGGGCCCACCCACGTGAGTCGCGTTGGATCCATATTGCACAGGCGATCTGTGTTTATTTCCTGGTGTTCATTGGCGTCTCACGGATATTGGAGGGCCAGCACTGGCCAAGTGACGTGTTCGCAAGCTACTTGCTTGGGGGCATGACACTTGTCATAACGATCGTCACCTATCAGCTCTTAGGGAGGTTCAAGATGCGTAATAGTGCGGGAATCGAGCAAAATGCCGACCAGGTAGCGCACCGCGCCGCCGATAGCCCGATCGTAACCGGGCTTGCCCATGTCGGATACGCCGCGAAGGCGGTCGTGTATCTGATCATCGGCGGCCTGGCGCTGGCCGCTGCGCTCAAGATTGGCGGAGGGCTTGTCGATCAGACTGGCGCGACGAATGTGATCTACAATCAGCCGTTTGGGAAGTACCTACTCATTGCCGCTGGAATTGGCTGGTTCGGTTACGCGCTCTGGTGCGTGATCGAGGCGACGCTTGATACCGAACACTACGGGTCGGATGCGAAGGGCGTCGTCGCCCGGCTCGGCTATGCGGTCGTCGCCGTGGCTTACGGCGCTCTGGCCTATCTCGCATTTGGGTTGGCCACTGGCAAGAGCAGCGGTGGAAAGAGCTCCAACACACAGGCGCATGACTGGACGGCGCGACTGCTGGCGGCTCCAGGAGGCGTCGCGCTGGTCATTGTGCTGGGTCTGGTCGTGCTTGCCGTCGCGGGTATCCTCTTCCGACGCGCGTACACCGCTGATTTCCGGCGTCAGCTCGAGATGGGCCAGGCGGGGGCCAATGTGGAGAAAGGAGTCATTCTGTTGGGCCGGATTGGGAACGCTGCCCTGGGAAGCGTCTTCACCATTATCGGCGTGTTCTTCATCGTCGCGGCTCTCCAGCATAACCCTGACCAGGCGAAGGGTCTGTCCGGTGCGCTGAGCGCGCTGCTGGCGCAGCCGTTCGGCAATCTACTTCTGGCGATTGTGGCGCTCGGACTCCTTGCGTATGGCGCCTACTCGCTTGCGCAGGCCCGCTATCGCCGGATCCGGGCGGCCTAGCGCCATGGCGACGCAGAGCGCTATCAGGGCGCGCTTGATTACGAATCCCCGTTCTGGCCTTGGCGGTGTGGATCTCTCTGGCCCACTCAGCATCTTGCGCGAGCAGGGATGGGATGTTTCTGTCCGGCAAAAGCTGCATGGAGGGCATGCCGCCGAGCTGGCGCGCGAGGCTGCGCGAGAGGGTTTCCACGTCGTCGTGGACTGCGGTGGTGACGGCACACTCAACGAGTTGGTCGAGGGAGTCCTGGGAACTGAGACGGCTGTGGGGGTGTTGCCCGGTGGTACAGCCAATGTCTGGGCGCACGAAGTTGGTGTCGCATCGCAGCTGCAAATGGCCGCGCTGCAGTTGGTGAGCGCCGAGCGTCGGCGGGTAGACGTTGGACAGGTGACGGTCAACGGCAAGCACAAAAGTCATTTTGTCCTGATGGCTGGCGTCGGGCTGGATGGAGCGATCATCGAGCGAGTGAACAAGCCGCTCAAGAACCGCATCGGTCTGCCTGCGATAGGACTGGCGACGCTCCAGGCCTTGCCATCGGCGAAGGCCGTCCCTGTCCGCATCGAGCTTGACGATCTTCGCTGGCAGGGACGTATCTCGGAGGTCATCGTCGGCAACACGCGACGCTATGGTGGCTTCATCAACATCACTGCTGACGCCTATGTGGATGACGGGTTATTCGATGTCTGCCTGATCACCGGGAGCGGGCTGATCGGCGGTGGGCGTCTGGCTGGATCGCTGATGCTGAAGCGACAGCCAAGCGCCAATGTGGCGCAGTTCTATCGCGTGGCCCATGTGCGCATCGTCTCGCCTATGACGCTGCCCCTCCAGGTTGATGGCGGCACAGTCAAACTGCGGGATGAAGCGCCGACCGCTGAAGGCACGGTCTATGAGTTCTCCATGTTGGCGCGTGGTGTAACCATGCTTGTGCCTAAGACCTACAACGGCGCATTGTTCCAGCCCGCCAACCTGGCCACCGTCTCGGTAAATGCCACGCTCCAGCCCGTCCCGGCGAATGGAGTGAATGGCGCGAACGGGAACAAGCATGGGGATAAGGGTAATAAGGGCAAGGAATCTCAGATGGCGAAGAACGGCAAGAACGGCAAGAACGGCAAGAACGGCAAGGGTCGGAAAGGCGAGAAGCAGCGGCCTGTAACCGTGCTGGACGTGGGCGTCGACTCCCTGATAGTCGCCCGAGTCAAGAACGGCCGTGTGGCGCGCGTCAGGATTGATCAGGATACGCTGTTGGACGATGGATCAGGCGAGCAGCGGCCACTCCTGAGCGCGCTATCGCTCATTACCGCCGGTGATTCGCTGCTGGTGACGTGGCGCAAGGACGATGGCGGCGCTACCGTTCTGGCGACGCGTGTCGCCTTTTCCGCGCATAGTGGAAGCCCCACACAGGCGGATGGTGGATGAGGCGCGCCATCTCGTAGCGCTCACGCGCCCGTCAGCCGCTGCGCAGCGCGGGCGGCGCGCCGTGTCCACCAGTCCAACCGCGCCTGGGCCGCCTGACGGGCTGGCTGCGAGGGCGCGTCCTCGACGTTGCGCGCCTAGGCCTCGCCGCCGAGCAGCGTCGCGCGAAGATAGGCGGCGTCGGCCAGGTTTGTCGTATCGGGTCGATGACTTATATGGAAATGTCTTATACGGAAGCATATAATACGTTTATCTATAACTCATAGGCGGGGAGGTGTGACCGTATGCCGCAGCCGTTTCATGATCGCGAGCGCGAACTGGCGCAACTCCAGCGCTGGTGGGACGATGGGCGCCCTGAACTGGTCACGCTCTATGGACGGCGCCAGGTGGGCAAGACCGAGTTGCTTGTGCGCTTCATCAGCGA
>DASVWQ010000008.1:0-4961 GCA_036393135.1 Ktedonobacterales bacterium | reverse complement strand
TACCCTGTTGATGCTGCTGGTCTTCCGGCTCATGGCCTATGTGCCGGTGCCAGGCATCGACCCGAAGAACCTCAGCGCCATCATCAACAAGAGTGGCAACCTGCAACAGTTCTTTGGCCTGCTCGACGCCTTCTCCGGCGGCTCGTTCAAGAACTTCTCGGTCGTGGCGCTGGGTGTCTACCCCTATATCACGGCCAGCATCGTTGTCCAGCTCCTCCAGGGTATCATCCCCCGGCTCGCCGAGATGAACAAAGAGGGCGAGGCTGGACGCAACCGCCTCTCACAGATCACCCGCTACATCACCGTGCCGCTGGCCCTGCTCCAGGCGTTCAGCCAGATGGCTATTCTGGTGAACCTGAACGCCGTCTCCTCGTCGCAGTTCAACCTCTTCAACGTCTCGACGCTCATTCCCACGCTGGCGACGATGGCCACGCTGACCGCTGGCACCATGTTCCTCGTGTGGATCGGCGAGCTGATTACCGAGAACGGCGTCGGCAACGGCATCTCGCTCATCATCTTCGCCAATATCGTCGCGGGCCTGCCCCAGACCATCGGTTCGGCGCTGGTCAGCACCAGCAGCACGGGCGCGGGCATCGACAATGGCGGCCTGCTCACCATCGGCTTCACTATCGCGCTCAGCCTGGCGATGATCTATGTGATGGTGGTGGTCTACCTCGCGCAGCGCCGCGTCAGCGTGCGCTATCCGACCAAGCGGCGCTTCTATTCCGACTTCCGCTCCAGCGAGGACACGACCTACATCCCCTTGTCGGTCAATAGCGCGGGCATGATCCCGCTGATCTTTGCCAGCTCGATCCTGCTGTTGCCGGTGGTCATCGCCAACTTCGTCGCCTATAGCTCGAACAAGAACGTGGCGAACTTCTTCAGCACGCTGCGCATCTGGCTCGACAGCTCGAACTGGTATTACTGGGTGCTCTATGGCGTGCTGGTCTTCCTCTTCACCTACTTCTACGCCATCGTCCTCTGGCAGCAGCAGGAGACGGCGGAGAACCTCCAGAAGCAGGGCGCCTTCATCCCTGGCATCCGTCCGGGACCGAGCACTGAGAACTACCTTTACACCATCCTGAAGCGCATCACGCTGGGCGGCGCGATCTTCCTGGGCATCGTGGCCATCGCGCCAGCGCTGCTCAGCCGCAACCCCAATGCGCAGGTCATTCAGGCGGCGTCGCTGCTGATCGTGGTGGGCGTGGTGCTCGACACGGTGAAGCAGATCGAGGCGCAGATGGTCATGCGCAACTACTCCGGCTTCCTGGGTTAGCCCCACATCTCATCCTGCGCCCGTGTGGACCCCGTTCGCGCCGTTTGCCCGCGCCCCGTGCGCGGCGGAGGATGACGCGGCGGGGTTCGTCCGTCTCTGGCGGCGGATGCGAAGGGGCGCGGCTGCGGCGTATCATACGGGTGGCGCCGCCCAGCTCGCGCGCGAGCGACGGCGGCGCCACACAGGAGACTCCGCCACAGTGGCGTGGCGGGATGGGCGTCCGGGCTATGTTTGGGCCACGGGCGCGCGGTGAGGAGACAGGCGTGAACATCATCATGATCGGCGCTCAGGGGAGCGGCAAAGGGACACAGGCGGAACTGCTGGAGCGCGAGCTGGGCCTCAAGCCCTGCGCCAGTGGCGAACTGCTGCGCGAGCATATCGCCGCTGGAACGCCGCTGGGGCGCGAGGCGCAGCCCTACGTGGAGCGCGGCGACCTCGTGCCAGACGCGCTCGTCATTCAGATGATCCTCGACTTCATCCGCGCGCGTGGCGAGGAGGGCATCGTCCTCGATGGCTTCCCGCGCACCATCCCCCAGGCCGAGCGTCTCGATCAGGAGCTGGCGGCGATGGGCCACACCATCGCTCGCGTGCTCTACCTCGATGTGCCGCGCGTCCAGCTCGAAGCGCGCCTGAGCGGGCGCTATGTCTGTCGCGCCCACGGCCACGTCTGGAACATCGTGACGAAACCGCCGCGCGTCCCCGGCATATGCGATAGTGATGGCAGTGAACTCTATCAGCGCAGCGATGACACGCCCGAAAAGATCGCGCGGCGGCTCGACATCTTCTTTAGCGAGACGATCAAGCTGCTCGACTTCTACGCGGCGCAGGGCAAGCTCGTCCGGCTGGACGGCGCGCGCCCGATAGATGAGGTCGGGCGCGAGATTCTGACGGCGCTGCGCGGGGCGTAGACCGTCAGGGGGCCAGCGGAGTCGTCCGTGGGCGCGAGGAAGGCGCGGGAAAGCATGACCATCCACTATCGCAGTGAGACTGAGATCGCCAGCATCCGCCGGGCAGGGCAGGTGGTGATGGAGATCCTGGAGGTATTGCGCGCGGCGACGAAGCCGGGCGTCACGACCGGCGAGCTGGACGCGCTGGCGGCGAGCGAACTGGCCCGCCGTGGCGCTACCTCCAATTTCAAGGGTTACTCGCCCGCCAAGGGGACGCCGCCCTTCACGGGGGTCATCTGCGCCTCAGTCAATGAGGAGGTCGTGCATGGCGTCCCCGGCAAGCGCGTCCTGAAGGAGGGCGACATCATTGCCATCGACTTCGGCGCCATCGTTGACGGCTGGCACGGCGACTCGGCGATCACCGTGCCGGTCGGCAAGGTCTCGCCCACCGCCGAGAAACTCCTGCGCGTGACGCAGGAAGCGCTGGCCAGGGGCATCGACGCGGCCCGCGCGGGCGCCCGCGTCTTCGACATCACCCGCGCGGTGCAGTCCTACGTCGAGGGACAAGGCTTCGCGCTGATCGAGCATTACGGCGGCCACGGCATCGGGCGCGAACTGCACGAGGACCCTTTCATCCCGAACGCGATGGAGCAGGGCATCCCCAATCCCCTCCTGCGGCCAGGGATGGTCGTCTGCATCGAGCCGATGGTCGCCGTCGGCACGGGGCGCACGCGCACGCTGAGCGACAAGTGGACTGTCAGCACCGCCGACAACAGCCTCTCTGCGCACTTCGAGCACACCGTTGCCATCACCGCGACCGGCGCCCCGCTGATCCTCACCAGCCTGGAGGGCGTGGGGCTGGCGTGACGGCTAGCGAGGGCGCGGCCAGGGCGGGCAGAGGTGTGACTGTCGAGAGAGGAAGCCGTATGCTGCAACACCTGGGATGGGGCGCGCCACACCTGACCTGGCGACAGCGACATCCCCGCCTCACGCGAGCGCTCGCCTGCATCCTCCTGCTCTTTCTATTCTTCGAGATCGGCATTCGGTTCATCCCGCCGAACGGGATGACGTATACGCGGGTAGACCTATCCGGCAAGCTCGCCAAGACATTCAGAAGCACTGACCCGCAAACCGTGGACTCTTGGCATGCGCGGCTGACGGGATTCAACTGGATTTGGACGCCAGAAGTGATCAATAACAGTTTCGTTCACTGCGGCTCGATCCTGGGATACCAGCCAGGGACGAGCGACTACACCTTCACCTATGATGGGATTCCCGTTGAATCCTTCACGGGTGATGATCAGGCGACCTGTGGGACTATGCTGGAGAGCGCGGGCGGTATTCCGAACCTGCTGTGGGAATATGCGGACTACACACCGATCTGGGAGCCGCTGCCCCTGCCATAGCTACAGGCCAGGCATCGCATGGGTAGTCAAGCCGCTGGTTGTGGGCGCATACTATACGCATTAGTGATGACCACGCGCCCACGCTGAGCAGCCCCGGCGGACGCGGGCCACTGTCTGGATGGCGTTTCGTTGAAGGCCGCCCACGCGCGGCCAGCGCAGCCCTGGCTTCACCGCGAGAGGAGCAGCAGCACCTATGGAACAGTCCCTCACCCCGCTCGACTTTCTCCAGCGCGCCCGTCTGGTCCATCCCCACCGCGAGGCCGTGGTGGATGGCGACCTGCGCCTCACCTACGCCCAGTTCGCCGAGCGCTGCGACCGCTGGTCGGCGGCGCTCCAGCAGCAGCTTGGCGTCAAGGCGGGCGACCGGGTCGCCTACATCGCCCCCAACACGCATGCCCAACTGGAGAGCTTTTACGCGGTTCCTCAGCTCGCGGCGACCCTCGTGCCCGTCAACTATCGTCTGACCCCCGACGACTTCGCCTACATCATCAACCATTCCGGCTCCAGCGTCGTCTGCGCCCACAGCGACCAGCTTGACGCTGTGGACAGCATCCGCGACCAGATTCCGCAGGTGCGGCAGTTCGTCGCGCTGGAAGGCGCCCGCGAGGGCTGGCTCGACTACGAGGCGCTGGTAGCCGCCGCGCCGTCTAGCTTCACCCACCCCGACATCCCGGAGGCCGGTCTGCTGACCATCAACTATACCAGCGGCACCACCTCACGCCCCAAGGGCGTCATGATCACCCACCGCAACGCCTACATGAACACCGTCGGCACGCTGATCCACGCGCCGATGTCCCCTGCCGACACGTACCTCTGGACGCTGCCGATGTTCCACGCCAACGGCTGGACCTTCGTGTGGACGGTCACGGCGGCGGGCGCCAAGCACATCTGCCTGCGCAAGATCGACCCCGCCACCATCTTCGACACCATCAACGATGAGCATGTCACGATGCTCTGCGCCGCGCCGACCGTGCTGATCGGCATCGCGGGCGCGCCATCGGAGGCGCGGGCCAAGGCGCGGCCCGGCGTGCGCGTGCTGACGGCGGGCGCGCCCCCAGCCGCCGCCACCATCGAGCGAGTCGAGGGCGAGTTTGGCTGGGAGATCACCCAGGTCTACGGTCTGACCGAGACGGCGCCCTTCATCACCGTTTGCGAGCCGCTGCCGGAGCATGCCGAGCTGACCCTGGCCCAGCGCGCCGTCATCAAGGCGCGGCAAGGGGTGCCGCTCATCACCTCCGGCGAGTTGCGGGTGGTGGACGAGCAGATGCGCGAGGTGCCGCACGATGGTGAGACGCTGGGCGAGATCGTCGCGCGCGGCAACGTCATCATGCGCGGCTACTACAACGATCCGGAGGCGACGGCCAAAGCCTTCGCGGGCGGCTGGTTCCACAC
>DASVWQ010000007.1:0-3078 GCA_036393135.1 Ktedonobacterales bacterium | reverse complement strand
GTAATTGCAGGCGCCGCTCAGGGCATTGTTGGGATTGCCCTGCGTGATCGTGGTCGCCGGGGTTGACGATGGGATGATCTGGTTCGCCGTAGCGAGTGGGAGCAGGTGTGTGCAGTAGGCGACCGTGATCTGCTGGAGCGCGATCGTCGCGGTCGGCGCGGGCGCCTTGGCGGTTGCGGTTGGCGCGCCGCCATTCGATGATGAGCCACCACCGCTCGATGTTCCACCACCTCCGCTACACGCGGCCAGCGCCAGCATGCTGCAAAGCAACAGACCGACCCCTACGCGATAGATGCGATCTCCCTGACTGGATGATCGCTGCGATTGAGCCATATCCCCTCCTGTACGTCCCAGCGCGAGCGGCGCCGCGTGGAGCGCACTCTATACCGCGCGGCTCTGCCGTGCGGCGTTGCTGTGCGTCTGCGCTCCCATTCCCACATGCGCTGCGCCCCTATTCGCGCCAGTAGCGTTACGCGCAAGTGTACAGTGAGGCGCGGTCCGCTACAAGTGGCAGAAACCACAGAATCACCGGCAGCATCGGGAAGACGCGCCCGGCGCGCGACAAGCTCTGCGAAACGCCCCCGGCCAGCCGGGTATCCGCGGCGGGTCGGGGGCGTTCGCGTCGTGCGAGAGCCGGACGCGGGATGGGCTAGCGGCGGGTCGCGATGAGGCCCGCGCCAAAAGCGAGCAGCGCGCCGAGGTAGCCCAGCGCCATCACCAGCGAGGCGCCGTCCTGCCCGGACTGGAGGAACGCGCCGCCGCGACGGCGCCGCCGAGCGACCAGCGCAGCGCGCGAAAGCGGGTGGTGAGCGCCATGTGAGAACCCTTCTCTCTGTCTCTTTCTTCGCGCCACGCAATGGCGGCGCAGATAGTCATACATGACTAATAGAAGCGGTACCATAACGTCCGTGATTAGTCTATAGTGACTATTTGCGCGGGTTGTGGCAAGAACTGGGGTATATCGCATGGCCTGGCTGGCCGACGGTTGAAACCACGTCTGGGGTCCGGCGGCCAATGGCGCCGCTGGGTGAACAGGCCGCCTGGCGCCGTGTGGCTCTGTGTCCACGACGGCGGACTTCGCGGCGGAACGCCCTCCAGGCGCGGTTTGAACCGCCAGCCGCCCTCGCGCGATGGCCAGCGCTATTTCTACATCATCATCAACCGCCAGCTTGCTGAGACCATCGGCGCTGAGTTACGCGCCCGTCGGCTGCCCTGCGCCCGCCGTCGCGCCCTGGCTGGCCAGCCGCTCGATCAGGCCGCTGAGCCAGGCCTCGTCGGCATGCAGCAGGATTGCCTGATGCTCGATGGTCAGCGCGACACCCAGCCCCATCTTGTGGGCGGGCACGCGGTCCAGCGCCGCCGCCTGCTCGCGCACCGTCGCCAGCCGCTGCCGCAGGAGGGCCAGCGCCTCGTCGAGTGGCAGCGCATCCAGGAACATCATCCCTGCGTCGCCCGCAATCACATAGACAGACGCCGAGCCGAGCGACTCGCGCAGCAGCGTGAGGAAGAGCCGCTCACCCTGCGGCGTGATCGCGTAGACCTTGCGCGGCGGGCGGGCGCCTTCCTGCTCCAGCCGCGAGGTAATCGCGCCCTCGCGCTCCAGCCGCTCCAGCAGAGCGTAGGCGGTCGGCTTCTTCATATCGGTCACGCGGGCCAGATTGTGCTCGATGAACTCGTTGAGCTGGTAGCCATGCTGGCTTTCGATGCGCAGCATCCCCAGCAGCAACAGTGTCCGCTCGTCCATCGTCTTCCCTCGCCTCGCCTCTCGCAGCCCTATTCGCACAAATTTGACTAGTCATACTTGACTAATCGCGCCTGAACCGGTTATAGTAGTGATTAGTCATACATGACTATAGCACATCCACCGCCCAGACGCTATTGATTCGGCGCGGGCGCGGGGGATGTGAAGAGGTAGATCGGCGATGAAACGCGCGCAACTCTCTCCAACGCTGTTGATGGCGTTGACCGTGCTGATTGACTTTACCGGATTTGGCATCATCATCCCTTTGCTGCCGTTCTGGGCAGAACATCTGGGCGCGAACCCGCTCCAGGTGGGCCTCATCATGACGGTCTACTCAGCGGCCCAGTTCGTGTTCCTGCCCGTGCTGGGGCGACTCTCCGACCGCTGGGGCCGCCGCCCCATCATTCTTTGGTCGCTGCTGGTCGAGGCGTTCTCGCTGGCGCTGACGGCGCTGGCGGGCAGCCTCACCCTCCTGCTGATCGCCCGCTTCATCGGCGGTCTGGGCGCGGCGAACCTCGGCTCGGCGCAGGCGGTCGTCTCGGATAGCACCACACCCGCCGACCGCGCCAAAGGCATGGGCATGATTGGCGCTGCGATTGGCGTTGGCTTCGTGGTCGGCCCAGCGATTGGCGGTGGTCTCTCGACGCTTGGCTTCGGCGCGCCCTTCTGGGTCGCGGCGGCGATCGCGCTGGTCAATGCCGCGCTGGTATTGGCCTTCCTGCCAGAGACGCGCGTGCGTCAGGCGGGCGCTGACCAGGCCCAGACGCTGAACCCCTTCGCGGGACTGGGCGCGACACTGCGCCAGCCCGCCATTATCCAGCTGCTGGCGATCAACCTGCTCTACACGCTCGCCTTCACGGCGATGGAGGCGATGTACCCGCTCTTTTCGCAGAAGGTCTTTGGCTGGGGCGCGACGCAGAACGCCTACATCTTCGTCTATGTCGGCGTGCTGATGGTGATCGTGCAGGGCGGCCTGGTCGGGCGCCTGGCGAAGCGGTGGGGCGCGCAGGGGCTGCTGCGGGCAGGCCTGGCGTTGCTGACGGGTGGACTGCTGGCGCTGCCGCTCGGCGTGACGCTGGCCCCCATGCTGATCGCCGTTGGGCTGCTCAGCGTCGGCAGCGGGGCGGTCTCCTCGATGAGTTCGGCGCTGACCTCGCTGGCGACCGATAGCGAGTCGCAGGGGCAGACCCTGAGCCTCGTGCAGAGCTTTGGCGGGCTGGGTCGCGTGGTTGGCCCGCTCGCCGCGGGCTGGATCTTCGCAGCGGGCGGCGCGGGCGCGCCATTCCTGGCGGGCGGCGTCGTGACCGCCATCGCGCTGCTGGCCGCCCTGCCGATGA
>DASVWQ010000006.1:0-6311 GCA_036393135.1 Ktedonobacterales bacterium | reverse complement strand
GCTATGGCGACTGTCATGGAAAGCGCGCCGCAGACCGAAGAGGCTGTCATGGAGCGCCTGCGCAAGGGGCAGATGGTCGAGGGCATCGAGCATATGAGCCCGCAATACCTCGAAGGCATCAAGCGCATCCTGACGGTCTCGGCGGATACGGAGCTAATCAGCGCGCCCGCCTACTACCACGCCGCTGTGCATGCGCCCTCGCTCAACGCCTTCGGCTCGGCGCTCTCCATCATCCAGGATGAGCTTGCCCACGCCCACATCGCCTACCGCCTGCTGCGCGACCTCGGCGTGGACTCCGATGCGCTGATCTTCGAGCGCGAGCCACGCAAGTTCAAGTACCCTTACGCCTTCGATGTGCCGCTGGATAGCTGGGTCGAGATGATCGTCGCCAATGCCTTCTATGACCGCGCGGGCTACACGCTGCTGGGCGATGTGCATCACAGCACCACGTTCGGCCCGTGGAAGCGCGCCCTGGTCAAGGTGGACAAGGAAGAGACGTTCCACCTGCGCCACGGCGAGCAGAACATGCGCAAGATCAACCAGACCGCCGCTGGCCACGACGAGCTACAGGCGGCGGTGGACTGGATGTTCCTGCTGACAGTCGAGTGGTTCGGCCTGCCCGACGACCTGAAGAAGCACACCGAGCAGCTTGGCTACGGATTCAAGGGCAAGAGCAACGATGAGCTACGCCAGACGTGGATGTCCACCGCCCTCCCGCTCTGCGACGAGCTTGGGCTGAAGGTTCCCGCGCACTTTGACGCCGAGCAGGGTGAATATGTCGTGCATGACCCGTTCCCGGCGCATTTCGACGCGAAGAACAAGCGTTGGGAAGGCGCATGTACGTGGGATGACGTGCTGGCCCGCTGGAAGGCGCGCGGCCCCGCCAACGAGGAGTTCGTCGGCATGGTGCAGCGCGGCAAGCGCGAGATGATCCGCCTGCTGGAGCAGGACGCATGACCACCGAATATCCCTCCCTCACCACGCACTCCGCGCAGGACCCCTGCTGCCCGGCGCTGTGGGACGCCCTGCGCGACGTGACTGACCCGGAAATTCCCATCAGCTTGGTGGATATGGGCCTCATCATCGCCATCAGCCAGGCGGGCGGCGTGGCCCACGTCACGATGACGCTGACCGCGATGGGCTGCGCCGCCACCGAGTTCATCACCGAAGACATCCGCGCGCGACTGCTCCAGGAGCCGGGCATTCGCGCCGTCGAGATCGAGATCGTCTGGGAGCCTGTCTGGACGAAAGCCCGCCTCAGCGAGGATGGGATCGACATCATGCGAACCTGGGGGGTATCAGCGTGAAGACCGCCGCGAAATCCGGCGCCAAACGCGCCAGCGGAACGCCACGCCGCGCCGCGCTCAACGACACCCGCGTCTGGCTGGTCTATGCGCGGCAGAAGTATGACGAGCCATTGCACGAGGTCGGCACAATTGTCGCCGACGACGAGGAGTTGGCCAGGGTCTACGCCCGCAGCATCTACGATGAGTTCCCGTGGATCGAGATGATGATCGTCCCGCGCGCGAGTGTGGTCACGGTGATCGCGTCGTAGCCGCCGCTGAGAGGAGATAGCCCCCAATGGTCAGCGCCGCCATAGACAACGCCGCGCTCTTCAACATCCTTTCGTCGCTCGCCGACAACAAGCAGCTCCTGGGACGGCGCTACGCCTACTGGAGCAATGGCGCGCCCTCGCTGGAGGCCGCCGTGGCCGCCGCCGCTATGACCCAGGACGAACTGGGCCACGCTCGCACGCTCTATCCGCTGCTGGAGCAGTTCGCGCAGGGGCAGGCCGAGCCAGCGCAACTCGACCCGATGACCCGCGACGCCAGCTACGCCGTCGCCGCGCTGGATCACGACTTCGCGGGCTGGGCTGACTTCATCGCTGCCAATTTCCTGCTGGATACCGCGCTGACGACCTTCCTCAACGCCGTCGCCGAGTCCAGCTATGAGCCGCTGCGGGCGCGCTCGCACAAGATGGCGCAGGAGGAGCGGCTGCACTTCATGCACGCCGAGGGCTGGATCGCGCGACTGGCCGCGCCTGGTGGCGCCGTCCGCGCCAGCCTGCTGGCCGCGCTGGATCGCTGGTGGGATGAGGCGCTGTGCTGGTTCGGCCCCGATGACGACCCCACGATGCGCCAGCTCTACGCCGATGGCGTGGTGGACGCCACGCCCGACACGCTGCGCAGCCGCTACCTCGCCGCCATCATGCCCGCGCTGGCCCGCGCCGGACTGGAGCAGCCCGCCGTCCACGACGCCGCGAGCGATAGCTGGCGCCCCGCGCGGCCGTTGCCCTGGGCGCGCTGGGATGCGACGCATCGCCGCCTGGGGGTGGTAGCATGACGCAGGCGCACGATCCAGCCGACGCGGAAGCGCCCCATACGGCGCCACGCTGCCCCTATTGCGGGGCGACCACGACCGAGCCGCTCGCCCTCTTTGGCAAGCAGCTTCTGACGGTGCAGATGTACTGCCTGGCCTGCCACACGCCGTTCGAGTATGTCAAAGACGACGCGATCCTGGAGACATTTGAGGCACGAAAGGGAAACCAGCCATGACGACCGTGAGCGAACAGGTTCTGGTGAACTACACCACCGATAAGGGGGTGGGGATCATCGAACTGACGAATCCGCCCGCCAACACCTACAGTTACGAGATGATGAGCCAGCTCGACGCCGCCATCCTCAAGGCGCGCTTCGACGACGACGTATATGTCATCGTGATTCGCGGCCAGGGTGAGAAGTTCTTCTCGGCGGGCGCCGAGATCGCCATGCTCAATCGCGTCACGCCGACCTTCAAATACTACTTCTGCCTGCACGCCAACGAGACGCTGACCCGCCTGGAGCAGACGCCCAAGCTGGTGATCGCGGCGCTCAACGGCCACACCGTCGGCGGCGGGCTGGAGATCGCGCTGGCCTGCGATATCCGCATCGCGCGCAAGGGCGCGGGCAAGATCGGCCTGCCGGAGATGAACCTCGGCGTGCTGCCCGGCACCGGTGGCACTCAGCGAATGGCCCGCGCGCTGCCCAAGAACAAGGCTATCGAGCTGATGGCTGAGGCGCGGCTAATGAGTTTTGAGGAGGCGCTGGACCTCGACCTCATCAACTACATCTACGAGTCCGACGGCTACTGGGACAAGGTGCTGGAGTACGCGCGCGGCTACTGCCCGCCGAACAAGGCCGCCAAGGCGGTCGGGCGGCTGAAGCGGTCGGTGCAGTCAGGCTCCGAGGTCGCGTTCTCCGAGGCGCTGGCCATCGAGCGCGAGCTGCAGCAGCTCTGCTTCCAGAGCGAGGATGCCAAAGAGGGCATCGCCGCCTATCAGGAGAAGCGCACGCCCGTTTTCAAGGCGAAGTGAGCCACGCAGCGCCGGAAGCGTTATGATACCGTGCGAGGGACTGGTGAGCGGTCACGCGCCCGCCAGTCCCTCGGCCCAATGAGTCTGGTCATCCGCCGCGCGCAACCCTCGCGGCGACGAAGAAAACGGGGGCTACGATTCGATGGATGCGCCTGACGCCCTGCCAATTCCCCAGGTCACGATTCCCGACCAGTTCAACGCCGCCACCGCGTTCCTCGACCGCAACATCGCGGAAGGGCGCGGCGCGAAGACCGCTATCATCTGCGACGGGCGGAAGATGACCTACGCCGAGGTCGCCGCCCAGGCCAACCAGATCGGCAATGGGCTGCGCGACCTGGGCGTCGAGATCGAGCAGCGGGTGGCGCTGATGCTCCTCGATTCGCCCGCCTTCGCCACCAGCTTTTTCGGCGCGATCAAGATTGGCGCTGTGCCGGTGCCGATGAACACGCTCTCGCGCCCCGATGATTGCGTCTATCAGCTCAACGACAGCCGCGCGAAGGTCCTGCTGGTCCACGCGAGCCTCTGGCCTGCGCTCCAGCCCGCGCTCAGTCAGCTCGACTACCTGAAGCATGTCGTCGTCGTCCCGCAGCCGGGGCAGGCCAGCGCGGCGCCAAAGCGCGGTTTCCTCAGCCGCCGCGCGCCAGAGCCGCAGCGCATGGCCACGGCCAGCGGCGCCGCGACCATCCACGAGTTCGACCAGTGGCTGCAGAACGCCTCGACCCAGCTCGAAGCCGCCAGGACCAGCAAGGACGACAGCGCCTTCTGGCTCTATAGCTCCGGCAGCACGGGCTTCCCCAAGGGCTGCGTGCATCTCCAGCACGACATGACCTACTGCACGGAGTATTATGGCAAGCCAATCCTGGGCATCGGGCCGGATGACATCGCCTTCTCCAGTTCCAAGCTCTTCTTCGCCTATGGCCTGGGCAACGGGCTGTACTTCCCCTTCGGCGTCGGCGCCACCGCTGTCCACCATCCCGGACGACCCGCGCCAGAGGACATCTTCAACGTCGTACAGCAGACCCGCCCGACCATCTTCTATAGCGTGCCGACGGTCTACGCGGCCATGCTGGCGCTGCCCGATGCCGAGAAGCGCTTCGACTTCTCCTCGGTGCGGCGCTGCGTCTCGGCGGGTGAGGCGCTGCCCGCCGACATCCTGCGCCGCTGGCAGGACCGCTTCCATGTGGACATCCTCGACGGCATCGGCAGCACTGAGATCCTGCACATCTTCATCAGCAACCGCCCCGACGACATCCGCCCCGGCAGCACGGGCAAGATCGTGCCGGGCTATGAGGCGCGCATCGTGGATGAGAACGGCGCCCCGACGCCGACTGGCGAGATGGGGACGCTGCACATCAGCGGCGAGAGTACGACCGCCTACTACTGGAACAAGCACGAGAAGACCCGCGATGTCATTCAGGGCCGCTGGATCTCGACCGGCGACACCTACTATCAGGACGAGGATGGCTACTACTGGTACGCTGGACGCGCCGACGACATGCTGCGAGTGGGCGGGCGCTGGGTTTCGCCCGCCGAGGTGGAGGGCGCGCTGATCGCGCATCCCGCCGTACTGGAGGTCGCGCTGATCGGCGCGCCAGACGAGAACCAGCTCATCAAGCCGAAAGCCTATGTCGTGCTGGCGCAGGGCTACGAGCCATCCGCCGCGCTGGCCGAGGAGCTAAAGGTCTACACGCGCGAACAGGTGGCCTCCTACAAGGCGCCACAGACCATCGAGTTCATCCCGGAGTTGCCTAAGACGGCGACCGGCAAGATTCAGCGATTCATGCTGCGCCGCGCGCTCCAGACCGCCGGGCAGTGAGAAGGAGCGAGGGAGCAAGCATATGACCACGAGCGCGAGCGAGACGACGGAGAGCGCGTTCCTGCGCCAGCAGCCGGTGAAGATGCTGATTGGCGGGCAGTGGGTGGTGGCGGCCAGCGGCAAGACCTTCGCGACGTATAACCCCTCGACAGGCGCCGTGCTGGCGCAGGTGGCTGAGGGCGACGCGGAGGACATCAACCGCGCGGTGGCCGCCGCCCGCGCCGCTTACGAGAGCGGCCCCTGGGCGAAGATGTCGCCCTCGCAACGCGGCAGGCTGCTCTGGCGGGTGGCCGAGCTGATCGAGGAGCACGCCGAGGAGCTGGCGCTGCTGGAGACGCTGGACAACGGCAAGCCGATCAAGTATTCGCGGGCCAGCGATGTGCCGCTAACCGCCGACCACTTCCGCTATTTCGCGGGCTGGGCGACCAAAATCGAGGGCGAGACGATTCCGGTCTCGATCCCCAACATGCTGACCTACACCCTGCGCGAGCCGCTGGGCGTGGTCGGCCAGATTATCCCCTGGAACTTCCCGCTGCAGATGGCCTCGTGGAAGCTGGCGCCCGCGCTGGCGGCTGGCAATACGGTCGTGCTGAAGCCGGCGGAGCAGACGCCGCTGACGGCCCTGCGGCTGGGCGAGTTGATCTGCGAGGCGGGCTTCCCCGATGGCGTGGTCAACATCGTGCCAGGCTTCGGCCAGACGGCGGGCGCGGCGCTGGCGGCGCACATGGACGTGGACAAGATCGCCTTCACCGGCTCGACCGAGGTGGGCAAGAAGATTCTCCAGGCCAGCGCGGGCAATCTGAAGAAGGTGACGCTGGAGCTTGGCGGCAAGTCGCCCAACATCATCTTCCCCGACGCTGACCTGCGCTGGGCGGTGCGCGGCGCGCTGACTGCCATCTACTTCAATTCCGGTCAGATCTGCACGGCGGGCAGTCGCCTCTTCGTCCACCGCGACATCTACGACGAGACGGTGAGCAAACTGGCCGAGGGCGCCGAGGCGATGCGCGTGGGCGTAGGGACAGATGCGGCGACCGAGATTGGCCCGGTCATCTCATCGGAGCAGCTCGCGCGCGTGACGGGCTATATCGAGAGCGGCGTGAGCGAGGGCGCGGTAACGCGGGCAGGCGGCGAGCGTGTCGGCGG
>DASVWQ010000005.1:0-12327 GCA_036393135.1 Ktedonobacterales bacterium | reverse complement strand
GCGGGGGCGGCAGTGGTGGTGGCGGCATGGGTGGAGAGCGCGGAACTGAGCCTGCTCATGGCCGCCGAAACCGCCTGGCCCATCTCTTCCAGCGCGCTCATCGCCGAATGAATGAGTCCTTCTACCGGGTTCTCAGGCGCTTCCTCGGCAGGCGCCGCGTCGGCGGTGGGCATAGCCTCCTCCGCCGCGGACGCCTCAGCGTTCGCGCCATCCTCTGTGGCGGCGCTCTGCGCCTGCATCGCCTCATCATCTGGCGCCAGAGCGGTTTCTTGCTCAGTCGGCTCGCTGGTCATGTCTGAAGGCATGGCGCTTTGCGCCGGGGCTACGTTATCACTGGGTTCCATAGTCATCCCTCTTGGAGAACACTGGCGCGTTCAGGACGCGCGCTGGCAATGCGCGGCGCCGTCACGCGAAAGAGCATCGGCAGGTTGCTCCCGCGCGCACGGCGCCACGAGGCAGACTCATGGGGCGGGGCGCGGGCGGCGGCGGAACCTGGTCGGCGGATACCTCCCGCCGGGGTGACACGCTACAACGGCCATCGCTACAGGGGATCCGAAAACAGCGTACTGTGACAGGCGGGCTGGCGCTCGTCGCACAATGGCGCGCGATCGGGACGCGAACTAGTCAGGTCTGGCGCTTCAAATTGGCCGCGATTCAGAGTTCCGCGCGGGTCAGGGTAGCGACTGATGGGGGCATGGATGCTCGCGAGCGGCCCCAGACGTCATTGTCGTGAGGCGCTTGCGCTGGCGACGCCACCGTGCCCGCGCTCGCTCGATGCGCTCGCTCAATGCGCTCGCTTGGCGCGTCGGTCCGGTCCATGTGTATCCCTGCCACGCTGCCCATCTAGCCCCCACTCGCGGCCTTCGCCAGGGCTGCCCCACCAGCAGCGCGTGGCGCCGCGACTGCCCGAAAATGGGCGCACGAAACCACAAGGTGGAGGAACCAATCCAGCGTCAGACGACGAGAGTAAGCGATGAGCTGCGAGAGGGATTGCGCCGGGCAAATGGTCAAGGCGCTGAGCATGTGAACGCCGAGTCGTCCGCGTCATCTGCGGATCAAACTCTTAGGTCAAGTATACTGACGGGTCAGGTAACAGTCAAGCGTGATATGGCGTCTTCGCCACGGGTTGCCGCTGGCCCGTCAGCGCCGCGCGGAGGGCTGGCGGCGTGGGCCGGGTAGCGCCAGCGCCAGGTTTTCCAGGGTCAGGCGCGGGTTGGCGTTGATATCCATCGAGGCGTGCGCGTCAATCAGCGCGTCGAGAAACTCGCGCGCCTGCGCAGGCGTCAGCGCGGCGCCCACGCGCTCCGCCGCCTGCCGCGTCGCGCCCGCCGAGAGCAGGCCCCGCGCGCCGTTCGCCGCCAGCGTCACATCGCGCCACCAGGCGATCCACTGCTCCAGCGCCACACGGCAGGCGGCGTTGTCAGAGCCGAAGCTCGCCGCCACGCGCATCCGCTCATCGGGCGCCGCGCCCACCAGCGAGACAATACGCTCCACCAGCCGTTCGCGCGCCGCCTGCTCCTCTGGATGCTCGTGCGCGCGGACCGCCCAGCCCATCCGGCCATTCGCCGACGCCGCCAGCCGCTCCGCCGCATCGGGCGCCACGCCCCAGCGCTCGCGCAGCGCCGCCGCAATCTCCGCCGCCGGGGCCAGCCGCAGTGGTATCATCTGGCAGCGCGAGAGCACGGTTGGTAGCATGTTCTCGGCGTCGGTGGTGATAAGGATGATGACCACCCCCTCCGGCGGCTCCTCCAGCGTCTTCAGGAAGGCGTTGGTCGTGCGCTCCTGAATGCGGTCGGCTTCTGGGATGATGAGGATGCGGTGAGCGCTCTCAGCGGGCGCGAGTGTCGCCAGACGCATCGCTTCCTGCAAAGCCTCTAACTTGAGCCAGCGCTTGTCCTTCTCCGGCTCGATGATCGTAAGATCGGGATGATTGCCATGCGCGACCTTGCGGCAGGCGACGCACTCGCCGCACGCATCCACCTCGCCGGGCTGGCGGCGCTGACAGAGCAACGCCTGTGCGAAGGCCAGCGCGAGTGTCAACTTGCCCACACTCGCTGGCCCATGCAGCAGATAAGCGTGCCGCAGCCCGTCGCCCGCGACTGCGCGCTCCAGCAGCGCCTGCGCCCGCTCGTTGCCCACGATACCCCGCACTGCCAGGCTCCTTCATGATCCCACAAGCCACGCCGCCAGCCAGCGCGCCAGACGCCAAAGCGTATGCGGCGGCGCGGTCGCGCCACGATAATGATACCGTGTTTCGTCGGCTCGCGTGTCGCCCGACCCCAGCGGCGTCTCTCACTCCAGCCGCGTGATAATGGCCGCCGTAACCTCAGCGGTGTTGGCGGCGCCGCCCAGGTCAGGGGTTAGCGCGCCAGACGCGGTGGTCGCTTCAATCGCCGCGATGATATGCGCAGCGGCGTCGGCATGCCCCAGATGCTCCAGCATCAGCGCGGCCGCCCAGATCGCGCCAATCGGGTTGGCAATGCCCTGCCCCGCTATATCGGGCGCCGAGCCATGAATTGGCTCGAACAACGATGGGAAGCGGCGCTCCGGGTCCAGGTTGGCCGATGGCGCGATGCCGATGGCCCCGGTGATGGCGGCGGTAATCTCCGAGAGGATATCGCCCATCAGGTTCGAGCCGACGATCACGTCAAAGCGCTCAGGACGCAGCACCAGCGATGCGGCGAGGGCGTCGGCGTGCATCAGCCGCGCCTCGACATCGGGATACTCCCGCGCAACCTCGTTGAATACCTCATCGAAGAAAGGCATCGTCACGCGAATGCCGTTCGACTTGGTGGCGCCCGTCACGCGCTTGCGCCGCGTGCGCGCCAGTGTAAAGGCATAGCGAGTCGCGCGCTCGACGCCATGCCGCGTGAAGACATTCTCCTGAATGGCCATCTCGCGTGGCGTGCCGGAGAAGATACGTCCGCCAATCTCGGAGTATTCGCCCTCGGTGTTCTCGCGCACCACCGTCACGTCGATCTCGCCGGGATGCGCCAGCGGACTTGGAACCCCAGGCAACAGGCGCGCTGGCCGCAAGTTGATGTATTGGTCGAAGCCGCGCCGCAGCGGAATCAGGAGCTGCCAGAGCGAGAGATGGTCGGGCACGTCGGGGGCGCCCACCGCGCCAAAATAGATCGCGTCGAATGGCCGCAACTGCTCCAGTCCATCGGGCGGCATGTAGGACCCATGCTCGTGATAGTAGCTGGTCCCCCAGGGAAACACCGTATAGTCGAGCGCGAGATCAGGATGCAGGTGTGCGACCGCATCCAACGTCTGGCGTCCTGCGGCGATCACTTCAGGGCCAATCCCGTCACCGGCAATCACCGCGATACGCTGCGTCATTGGCCCGTCTCCTTTTTGCGCGAGTCGTTGATCGACAAACTCACCGCCAACCATGCGGCGCCTTCACCCTACTGTACCTCAATCTCCTGCGCATGCGGTGACGCGAGCGCGCCCACAGGCAAGACCACGCTGATCGCGAGCGCGCATGGACACGGGGCGCTGATACGAGCGCAGAGGTCCAACTGTGGCAGCGAAGGGGGCGGACATGATACATACTTTTGAAGGGTCATGCGCGCACGCGATATTGCTGAGGTTCGCCCGAGCGGCCCTGGAGCGAGACCAGCGCGACTGCGGCGAGGACTGCGATAGTCAGGCGAAGGTCGGGCATGCTCACAGTGACGGCGTGTGGTCGCGGCGCGAGCGCTCCGAAGAAGCGCTCCAGAAAACCATGGAAGCTCACTCGAATCAAGCGAGCTTAATTCGACATATTGGATTTTATGGCAGTATGCTGAACGAAGAGAGGTGTGTCAACCCATAGGCGGGCGCCGCGCATGCCTTTTCGCAGCGTTCGAGCGGGGTCAGCCAACTGCGGATACCGAAAGTCTTGCCGCATGGCGTGTCGCTGTGCGCTGGGCCAAACGTGGACCCGCCAGCCCGCGCTCCACCGGCAGCCATGCCTCGTAGCGCGCGATGAGCGTTTTCCCAGCAAGACTGTATCTCGCGACGGGGCTCAACTCCCCTCTGGAATACCCGCGTACAGGCATACCAGATTGTCGTCCGGGTCATGGAGGAAGAGTGTTCGCAGACCCCACTCCGCGTGGTTGGCTGGCTCACTGATCAGGCGCACGCCTCTGGCGCGCAGCCGGTCGGCCTCCGCATCCACACTCGCCACCTCGAACGCAAGGACGGCGCGCTGCCCACTGGCCGGACTGAGCGCGATGTTCGGCTCACCGGCAAGCATCGCCGACCGCGTGAACAGCGCCAGGTACACGTCCTCGCTCACCTTGAACTCCGCATACTCGCCCAGATCGTTAGCAAGCTCCAGGCCCAGCGTCGCCTGATAGAAGGTGAGCGCGCGGGGCATCTCGCCAACCAGAAGCCAGATGTGCGTCAGCGTAGGGGCCATCTTGCCACCCTCCTCAGGGCCCGTTCATCGCGGAGTGCATGCGGCTCGGTGGCCAGAGCGTCTGGCGACGCTTGGAATCGCTCTCGTCGCCCTGACCACTTCACCCGATTTCACGCGAAGGAACTCGCTTGCGCCTCGCTAGGGGTAGAGGCCGCGCATCTGGGTAGCGTCGGCCACGCGCCCGATGGCGAGCATATACGCCGCCATCCGCATATCGCAGGCCTTGTCCTGGGCCATCCGCGCCACCTCGCCATACGCCTGCGTCATGACATGGCCCAGTCGCTCCGCGATTTCCTGGGCGGACCAGAAGAAGCTCTGCAGGTCCTGCACCCACTCGAAATAGCTCACCGTCACGCCAGCGGCATTGGCCAGAACGTCAGGAATCACGCGCACCCCGCGCTCGAAGAAGATGCGGTCGGCTTCGGGCGTCGTCGGGCCATTCGCCGCTTCGGCGATCAGCCGCGCCTGAATCTTCGGCGCATTCTCGCTGGTCAGCTGGTTCTCGGTCGCGGCAGGGATCAGAATATCGCACGGGACCTCCAGCACACCCTCACCACTGATCCGCTGCGCGCCGCCATACCCGACCACGCTGCCGTGCTCCTGCTTGTGGCGTAGCGCCTGCACAGGGTCAAGCCCGTCCGCGTTAAAGATACCTCCCTCGGTATCGCTGACCGCTACGATGCGGCACCCCTTCTCATGCAACAGCCGCGCCGAAATCGAGCCAGCGTTGCCATAGCCCTGGACCGCCACCCGCGCGTCCCGCAGCGGCAGGCGCATATCGGCGGCCGCCATCTCGACCATCGCCGCCACGCCCGTCGCCGTCGCCTCCACACGCCCCTCACTCCCACCAATGGCGAGCGGCTTCCCCGTCACCACGGCTGGCACGGTATAGCCCTTGTGCATCGAATAGGTGTCCATAATCCATGCCATCACCTGCGGAGTCGTGTTGACATCCGGAGCCGGGATGTCGCTCTGCGGACCAATCAGCAACGCGATCTCCGTCGCGTAGCGCCGGGTCATCCGCTCGAGCTCCGCCTGGCTCATCCGCTTGGGATTGCATATCACTCCGCCCTTGGCGCCACCATACGGAATGTCCACGACCGCGCATTTCCACGTCATCCACATCGCGAGCGCCTTGACCTCATCCAGTGACACATGCAGGTCATAGCGAATGCCACCTTTGGCGGGGCCACGGTTGATATTGTGCTGGACGCGAAAGCCGGTGAACATCCGGATGGAGCCATCATCCATGCGCACCGGGAAGTGAACAATGAGCTCACGTTTGGGCTCACGCAAGATCGCCCGCAGATCATCAGCGAGCTCGAGACGATCGGCGGCGGCGTCAAACTGCGCCTGCGCCATTTCCCACGGATTGTGTCGCCCGCCAGCTTGCACCACATCGTGCACAGTCACGAGAGCCTCCTCGCGTACACCGAGTACGCTCCATTCTGACGCGGCCCACCGCTGGGCCTCCGATCCTCGCGCGCAAGCTCGCCGCCAGCGCGCCGCTGGCGGCCACACACATGCCTTGCGCGAATGTCGGTAAGTGTACCGCAAAACGTCAACTTGCGCTCACCTGTCCGATATGTCGGCGCCCTCCGCGAACAGGCGCGGGAGCGCGCGTCCCGGAACACGAATGCTCATGCGTAGCCGGATTGCGCCATAAGAGAGTATGCCCAGGTATGGCAGCCAATATGAAGGGCGTGTTACATTCTCAGGAAGGGCCATGCGAGCGCGCCGAGTCCCCTGCTCAGGCGCGTGTCCAGAAAACGGTGAGACGAAAGAGCCTGGCGCGAGAGGAGTGGGTCATGGCGGACGAGGTCATCGAGATTCCGCTGTTTCCCCTCAACCTGGTGCTGTTCCCAGGGATGGTGCAGCCGCTACACATCTTCGAGCCGCGCTACCGCGAGATGACCCGCCACTGCCTCGACACCAACGTCAGCTTCGGCGTCACCCTGGCGCTGCCTGGCAGCGAATTCGAGCGCGAGATTCCGGCGCAGATTGGCACGCTCGCGCGCATCGTCAACTATCAGCGTCTCGCGGATGGCCGCTACAACCTCATCACCGCTGGCGGGCGGCGCTTCGAGGCGCTGGAGCTGCGCCACGACAAACCCTACCTCTGCTGTGTGGCGCGCTTGCTCCCCGAAGTCCTCGGTGAGGGAGACATCGCGATGCTGGCGGGCGAGACACGCGCGTTACTCGACGATTACCTCGGCCTGATCCTTGCCCTCATGGACAGCGGCGACAAGACGATCGAGATCCCACACGATACCATTGAACTGTCCTATTTCATCGCCGTCTGCCTGCCCTGTGACGATGACGTCAAGCAGGGGTTGCTGCAGAGTTCCACAGCGGTCGAGCGCCTGACCTGTGAGCGCGACCTGCTGCGCCAGGAAATTGGCGCCATCAGCACGCAACTCTATCGTGACACCTGCGACGACGACGATGATGATGATGACCAATGCCAGCCCGGCGCCCGCCAGGACCCTCTCCACTGAATCTCGCTCCGCCTCAGACCAGCTCGTCATAACTCACGATGCGCCAGCCGCCCGCCACCTCGGTCAGCCCGATCCGCGCGACGCTGCTCTGGGCGCGCTGGAGGCTCAGCGTCGCGGACATCGCGCCGCCCTCGGCTCCGACCACACTGGCCCGGCACCCGCGAACAGGCCCGCGCAGGCGATCCAGCTCCCGCTGGCTGGCGGCGAACTGGCCCTCGCTGCCCTGCGCCTGGAGGTCAGGCGAGAGCAGCGCATAGAGGCGGTCGTATCGCTGGGAGGTGAGATCGGCGCAGATGGCGCGGGCGGTTGGCGCAGCGTCGGGGGCGGGTTGACGCAAGAGACCCAGGAGCAGCGCGGCGACCACGCAGACCGCCAGTCCCGCGCCAATCCCCAGCGCTACAGGTAGCCACCGCGCCACGCGCAGCCTGGCCCCCACCTCCGCCACGTCTGATCGCCCGTCCTCGCGCATCTCCAGCTCCTTCCACGCGCGCGACGACTGCGGCGCGCCAAGGGCAGTATAGCGCGACGCGCGCCGTGGTGGTCAGCCAGGGCGTCGGATCGGGCCAGCCAGCGCCCGCCTGACCACGCCTCAGCCGCCGAAGGTGGGCGGCGCGACCGATGGCGCCCAGTACTGCCCGGTGTAGGGTGTTGTCGTCACGCTGGGGATGGACTCCCAGCGCGTCGCGCCGCTCGCCATATCCACGGCGGTGAGCCGATTCCCTCCGACATACAGCGCGCCGTCCGCAGGGTCCAGTGTCAGCGAGGCCATGCCGGACTGACCTGACTGCGAAACGGGCGTCGGAGACGCTTCGTTGGCCTGCCACAGTATCGCGCCGCTGCCAGCATCAATCGCGCTGAGCGTCTTCTCAGGGTCCAGCAAATAGAGCGATGTCCCCACCAGCGCCAGTGACGAGATGTGTATCGGCGCGGTCGTGGCGCGCATCGGCGTCATATCGCGGCGCCAGACCAGGCGCCCATTGCGCGGCGCGAAGACATAGATGGACTCTCCGGGCGTCTCCGCATTCGAGCCAGAGCGGACCAGCGCTAGGTAGACCTGCGCGCCATCCGTCGCCCATGACGTTCCCGCCAGATCGCTGATATTCACAGCCTGTCCGCTCAGCGCGGCGGTCCAGAGCCGCGCGCCATCGCTCGTCCGCAGCGCCTCCACCTGCTGTGTGGGAGGGCTCGAAGCGCCTGGCCCCTGAGTCCCCACGACTACCACATAGACCGCTCCACTGGCGACGAAGACCATGCTTGGCGTGATCTCAGTCGAGACGCCGAGCGAAACGCTCCACCGCTCCGAGCCATCCGTCAGCGATCGCGCGACCAGCGAGATGACGCCAGTCGATTGCCGCCACCCTTCGCTATAGACCACCCCATCGGCGACTACGAACAACGGTCGCTGCGGAGGATACCCCGCGATTTCAAGCGCGTCAGGCGCCTGCCAGACCAGCCGCCCGCTGCCAGCGTCGAGGGCGGTCACGTGCGCCAATCCGTTGACATTCGCGATGTAAAGCAGCTCGCTACCTACCAGCGTCACCTGCGGCGCTGGCCAGGCGAGGGGAATCCGCGCGGCTGGCGCCCAGGCGCTGGCGCCGTCGCTGGCGCGTAGCGCGAAGAGGTTGCCCGCGCCGTTGACGCCGAAGATCACGCCATCCGCCACGATCGGCGCGGCGCTGGGTGTCTGGTTCACATAGAGGCCGCGTCCGCCGACATTCCGCTGCCAGAGGATCGCCGCGTCGCTGGCGCGGACCGCGTAGACCACTCCATCACGCGATTCCACAATCAGCGCGCCATCTACCAGCGGAGGCGGGCCTGCCGTGACGATCCCACCGAGCGGATTCTGGCAGCGCCAGATGACCGCGCCGCTCGTCGCGTCCAGCGTGTCCAGGCTCGCGGCGGTGGCGGAGTAGACGACGCCAGGCCCAGCCCGCGCCACGCCTGCCACTGGTGGCGCGCACGAGAGCGACGGATAGGGCGCCAGCGGGACTACGACCGTGCCGACCAGCGCGGCGACCAGGCCCGCCACACCAAGCGTCGCCACCGCCATTTCGCCAACTGGGACGCCACGCCGCCAGACCGGGCGCGCCGCCGCATGCAGCCCCGCTCCACCCGCCAGCGCCAGCCCGAAGGCCGCCAGCGCAAACCACCAGCCAGAGCCGAGGCCAAGATAGTAGGCGCTCACGAACGTGGTCAGCGTGACCCGCCCGCTGGCCGCCAGCCAGCCCAGCGTCCCGATCAGCGCGGCGCCCACTACCGCCAGCGTCATCAGCAGTCCCGCGCGCAACCGAGTGGGGCGGCGGACAGCCATCAGCGCGGCGATTCCGACCCCAATGACGGCGATCAGCGCGGCCTGGGCGAAATGTTGCGCGACGCCAGGTGTGTTGCTGACGACCAGCGTGGCTCCCGTCAACTGATAGAGTTCGACCTGGAGGGGTGCCCGGCAGCCAAGTTGTATCGCCGCGACAAAGATGAACCATGGCATGATGAAGGTGGCCAGCGCGCCAAGGGCTCCGAGGCAGCCCGCCGTCCCGCCCACACTCCGCGCGATGGCGTGGCCCTGGTCTGGCGCGGTCCAGCGGGGGCGCTTCGGTGGGTCTGGAGGTATCGGAAGCTTTGGCGGTGTCGGCGGCGTTGGCGAGTCGTCCATCAGCGTCACGCGCTACTTTCCCAAGCGACCGCCCAGCCTCAGACGGCCTGTGAAAGAAGTACGCTCGCGCCTGCCCGCCGCTCTCAGGCTCCCCGCTACAGTCGCCACACCTGCGCCTATTGGGCTTGTACTTTCGTGAAGGCTGGCAACCTCAGCGCGTCGGGGCGCATCTATTGTTACCGCTACCGCGCTGGCTTCCACTGCTCGTTTGGGAGTAGCCATGTTCCAGGAACTAACACGGTATTCTCTCCCGAGGGTTGTTCTACGCGCTTGGGGACATGCCGCTTGACAGCAGTACCAGATGCAAACTCTGGGCCATCCGAGGAATCGCCAAAGACCACAAGGTCGAGCGTGCCATCTATAGGCTCATACGACCCTTCGATGACAATTGCGGGCCGCAATTTGGCGACCCCCACGGCATAGAACACCCTGTCGCCGAGTTTGACCCTATCCATGTAGCTACCCTTCCTGCAGTTCGCTGACCGCAACGCATAATCGCCCTAGAGTGCTAACGAAATCAGAGCATTCGGAATATTCTTGGGGCAGGTTCTCGCTTTCGTCGAACCTCCACTAATAAGCTCTTTCCCGGAGCGGGCCATGAGTAGGACTCCTCAATCATCATCTGCAAGCCAAACTCACGGCACAGGTCAACCATCGTACAGAGCGACTCCCAACTGAGGCCATATGGTTGCGACACACAGGCTCCAGGCTGGTCATCTTCTGTCGTCCAGTAGCTTCCGTGGTCGGGCATGAGTTCGCGCTGGACTCTACGCGCATTAAATTCTTCTCGCTTGAATGGGTCTGTGATGAGATCTTTCATTGTCCAGAACGGATGATCGTCGTCATACCCACGTTCATACGCCTGCGTTGCTTTGCCATAGTCAGCGTGGCGGTTGTCGGCGACCACAGCGGCAAACGCCATCTCAACTGCGCCTTCGCCTTGCTCTTCAGCGAGCGCCCGCAACATGGCTACCGTTTGAAGAAAGAGGTCACTCGTGTTGTGTCTCATGCGACCCGGAAGGCTTGCGGGGTCGGCTTTCGGTAGCTCGTCATACACTTGCGGCATAGAATCCCCCTTTGCACACTCAAGGCTGCTTGTCTGAGTGGGAGTATATCACGCACGCCATGCCACTTTTACCTCCTGGCAGTTAGCCCGCGTTGCGCTACACGCTACCCCCATACGCAGGGTCGCCCTAGTGTGCCACTTGGCTGTCCGCTCCGCGCTAGAGCCGCCACACCTGCGCCAGCGCGCCGATCAGCTCACGCTGGCGCCGCTCGACCACCTGCGGCGTCCACTCGCTCTCGCGCAGGACCTGCGTGGTGAGGGCGAACGGTGCGACGCCATCCTTGCCAGTGAAATAGGTGTTCTTCTTCACCGCGAAGCTGTAGTTTTCGGCCTGCATGTTCTTCACCCGCGAGAGTAGCGCCAGATTGCCCAGCTTGTTCGTCCAGCGGGCGCGGATGGCGGGCGTTGGGAACCACTTCGTCCATTCGCTCTTTGCCGGAGGATTGCGCGGCAGCACATGCTCCACCGTGATGACCTTGTAGTCGTAGGTCGCGCCTGTCCCGGCAAGCGCGCTATCGAGCCGCTGGAGCAGGTAGTTGCGCGGTGGCGCGGGCATCAGGTAGACCTCGCCGCCCAATGCCTGAATCGTCTCCTCGCGCTCGTGCGGTGTAAGCTGGAGCGGCGACTCGCTCTCCGCGAGGTCCTCGCCCTGGCGAATCACCGCCTGAATCCGCCAGTAGCGCTGCTCGCGTCGGTGGCCGTACTGCCGCCGGATCATCAGCGAGGCGGCCAGCCGCTCCAGGTCGGCGAAGAAGCGCAGCACGTGGTCGGCCCTGTCGTGATGTTGCTTCAAATACATCAGCGCAGGCGCAACCCAGTCGGCGTTGTCAATACGATTGAGCCAGCGAAGGGTCTGGTTGATCTTCGCCGCCGTCGCCGGATCACTCGCCTGGTACGTCGCGTTGAGGATGACGTAGAACGAGGCGCCGTAAGGGACCAGCACGTCATCGATCAGGTGGCGCGAGTCATGTAGCGCACGAATGACATCCTGCCGGAAGCTGTCGAGGATGTCGCCGCGCTTGCGGGTGCGGCGGTAGATCGAGCGGATGTGGCCGATCAGATCGTTGAAGGCCTCGCGCCCCAGTGACTCCTCCACCTGCTCCCAGCGCAGCGTGTATTCGGTCTGCTCCACCTCTGGCAACTCGCCGATGACCTCGGCCTTCAGGATGTCGGCGTAGGAGAGGTCCAGCCCGCGGTCGTTTAGCACCGAGAAGATGCGGTAGGCGGAGCTGAGATCGGGCGTCGAGACGACCACCAGCAGGCAGCGCTGCGCCAGGAACTGCGCCAGCCGCACCCGCTTCTGCTCCGGCAGATCGCGCAACACCTTGAGATAGAGCAGCGCGTTCTCCAGCATATTGCGCTGGCTCTCGGTCAGGTCAGTGTGCGGCTGCCCCTGGAGCCGCTGGATGGCGTTCTCGCTCTGGATGAACTGCTGGAAGAAGGCGGCGTCGCGCTCCTTCGGGCGCAGGCGATAGCGCGCGGGGATGTTGTTGAGCGGGTCGGCAGGCTCATACAGGCGCCGTGTGATGCTCTCACCATACTCCGCCGGAACCAGCGCCCGCAGCGCCGCCAGCAGGATGGTGAGGGTGATGAGGCGCTGCTGCCCATCCACGATCTGCGCTTCGGGGCGGTCGCCCTTGATGAGGACAATGCTGCCGAGGAAATAGGGGTTGAGATCCTCTACCGCGCCATCGGAATCGCCGAG
>DASVWQ010000004.1:0-5742 GCA_036393135.1 Ktedonobacterales bacterium | reverse complement strand
ACGGGAGCGTTCGCTTCCATCTCCTCCTCGTCCATCTCCTCTCCACTACATCGCCTCAGACCTGGCGCGCGACACGTGAGAGCGGATGGCCCTTCGCGCGCATCTCCAGCCGGTTGAACCAGCCGAATGCGCTCTGGCTGACCTCGTAGCCGTCGGCCTCCAGCAAGCGCTGCGTCTCATTCAGGACCTCGCGCGCGACCTTCGGCGCCGACAACTCAACGAAGAGATGGGCAAAGGAGTGTAGCAGGATACGCCGCGCGCCGAGATTGCGCGCCACCTCGGCGATGGCCGCCGCCGCGCGCCCTGCCACCGCCAGCGGCTCGCCCTCGTCAGCTTTCTCCACCGCCGCGAAGACCACCAGGCCATCCTCCACGCTGGCCACCGGCGGCTCGGCGTCGGCGATCTTCGAGCGCCCGCGCTCGGTCGGCTCCGCCGTAAAGCTGTCCACATGCCAGATCAGTAGTCGCATCGTCTCGTCATCCCTTCCGCCAGGCGTCCATCGCGAGCCATCCGCCGCCGCGCTTGCCACATTCTATGGCGCCAGTGTGACTGAGTGGAACGATTGCCCCACGCGAGCCGTATTCATCTATGTGGGGACGCGCAGGGTGGGCCTGCGCAGGCCTGCGCCCCAGCCTCCGCCAGCGGACAGGATACACCCCGTGGGATATGGAGACCGCCTCGCGACCTGGCGGCGTCAGAATAGTCTCTGGCGCGGCTATCGTGTCGCATCATTGCTCTTGCGCACGCTGCTCATCATGAACCGCGAGCGCACGCGGGTCGTACGCGCCCGTGAGCGCGGCGACTACGAGACGCGCCCCGACATCGAGACGCTCAAGCGGGTGCTGCGCGACTTCCGCCAGACCGCCGTGGAGATGGGTGGGCTGCTCATCAAGCTGGGGCAATTCCTGGGCGCCCGCGCCGACCTGCTGCCCCCGGAGGCGCTGGCCGAGCTGGCCGCCCTGCAGGATGAGGTGCGCCCGGAGCCATTCAGCGCCATCGCCACCGTCATCGAGGAGGAGTTCCACGCCCCCGCCAGCGAGGTCTTCGCCAGCGTGAATGAGGCGCCGACTGGCTCGGCCTCGCTCGGCCAGGTGCATCGCGCCCGCCTCCACGATGGCCGCCTCGTCGCGCTGAAGATCCAGCGTCCCGGCATCGAGCGTATCGTGCGGGTGGACCTCCAGGCGCTGAAGTTCACGCTGACCCTGGCGCGCTGGTTCTCGCCCACCGCCGACCGCATCATCGACCTGCGGGCGCTCTACCGCGAGTTCAGCCGCACCGTCTTCGAGGAGCTGGACTACCAGCGCGAGGGGCGCAACGCCGAGCAGTTCGCGCGCATCTTCGCCGACGACCCCAGCATCGTGACGCCGCGCATCTACTGGGACTACTCGACTCGCCGCGCGCTGGCGCTGGAGTGGATCGACGGCATCAAGATCACGGATTTCGCCGCGCTCGACGCCGCCCACCTCGACCGCGCGGAGCTGGCGCGCCAGCTCGCCGACAGCTACTTCCGCCAGGCGCTCGACGCAGGCTTCTTCCATGCCGACCCGCACCCCGGCAACATCTTCGCCCAGCCCATCCGCGAGGCGCCGGGGCAGGCCCGGCTGGTCTTCGTAGACTTCGGCATGATGGGCGTCATCACGGCGCACGCGCGGCGCGGGCTGCGCGAGTGCTTCGCCGGAGCCGTGCAGGGCGACTCGCACCGCTTCCTGGATGGCCTCGAACAACTTGGCTTCATCGGTGAGGACGCCAACCGCGCCCTGCTGGAGCGCGCAATCGGCGCCCTGCTCGCCCGCTTCACCGGCGTCCCCATGTCGCAGCTTGGGCGCATCGCCCCCGATGAGGCGCTGGAAGATGTGGGCAGCGCGCTCTACGACCAGCCCTTCCGTCTGCCCGCCGAGTTTGCCTTCTTTGGCCGCGCGATGGGCATGCTGGCCGGGCTGACCGCCGCGCTGACCCCCGACTTCAACTTCCTGGAGGTCGCCACGCCTCACGCGCGCAAACTGATCGGCGAGCTGGGCGCGGGCGGCGAGGGACTGCTCGGCCTGCTCGGCGCCAGCAGCTTCGAGGAGCTGGCGCAGACCACCCTGCGCGAGGGACTGTCGATAGTCCGCAGCCTGGCGCAGTTGCCCCGCCAGATGGACCGCATCCTCTCGAAGGCCGAGCGCGGCGAGCTACGCATCATCGTCGAGCCGTCCATCCGCGACGAGCAGAGCCGCCGCCGCCGGATTCGCCGCCGCCGCGACGCCCAGCGCGAGGACCCGCTGGGCCTCTTTGGCCCACTCTCGCGCCCCGTGCCGCTGTGGGCGCCGCTGAGTGTCGCGGGGGTGGTGGCCGGGCTGGCGCTGCTTCGCCGCTTCACCCGCCGCCGTCGCGGCTAGAGCGCCGGGCGCTCAGCAGACGGCGCTGGACGCGGGCTGCGTCACTTGCGTAACATCGGGAAGCGCGTAGAGCAACTCGACCCAGTGCGAGGAGGAGCCTGCCAGATAGTCCGTGGCGACGGTCAACTGGTGGGTGGCGGCGTAGGTCGTCTCCTGGCCTGCGCTCGTCCAGAAGAGGGGTGTACGGGTCTGCCAGCGTGCCTCTCGGCAGGGGTTCGCCAGGCGTAGCGCCTGCGCGCTGATGGCGAGGAGGGCCGCGTCATAGGGCGTGGGCGCCGCGAAGGTGACACGCGCCGTTTCATCGTTCCCTTGCGGCGAGATGGCGGCGTAGACACCGGGCGGAACCGGACCAGTGCGTGATCCTGGCGGACATGATACGGTTTCATAGGTAGAGACGGACGTGACGCCTTTGAGCGTGTGGAGCTGGCTCGTCCAGTTTGCTGGCGCGAGGGGTGTGGGCTGTACCGACATGACACCTGCGGGCTTTGCAGCGTCATTCACGGAAAAGACAGGTTCCCAGGGATTATGCAGTAACCACGTTTGTCCCTCATAGTACCCATCAATGTGGCAGCTCAGGACGGGTTGCAGGCCCGCGTCTGTCACCTCATGGACAGCGGCCGTAAGGGTTGTTGTTGGCGAGAAGATGAGGTCCGCGAGGATGATGCGCGATGACGTTCCCACCCCCAACTCGCGCGCCGCGAAATAGCCGCCCACCAGCACAACGACGAGGGCCATGGTAATGAGCGACGCGATGAGGCGCTTGCTCCTTGCGATAGCCGTGTGCGCCGTACGCATAGCCGTCTCCTCTCGCGCCATCCTGGCACGCCAACTTATCCTAGAGCGCCCGCCATCAACAGGTTTCCCGTATGCGCATCGAACACTTCGTAGCCGCTGGTGAATTTGACCGTGGAACCGCTTGGCCCTGGAGCCTCGAATTGACCCTTTACCTGGACGAAACATAGGAGAGTGTCACCAGGAACGCCCACATATTCCCCGCCCAGAAGCGCAGTCACCTGATCTGCAGTGAGAAAGACCGCAGAAACCGGAACTGGATTGGCGACCGCGCCCATGGAATGTGGGAATCCATGATGGGACACGTAGTCCATGGCTGCGGCGCCACTAAACCTTGGAGTCGATATTACGATTGGGCCAGACAGGGCTGCTACCGAAATGGCTGGGACTCCCAGAGCCACAGTAGCCCCACTCTGCGACGACAAACGGTCATTCGCTGGGGCTGCCGCTATCGCTTGCGATGGTGACCAGAAATGGGATATCAGTAGGAACACGGCCACGATGCCAACGCCAACCCCGATTTTCACGGCGCCCTTGCTGTGTGATGTAAAGGTCGCGCGAATCGCTTCTACCCACCTTGCCATAAAGCATCACTCCTCTGTCGTCAATTGCTAGCAGCCGCAAGCTGACTGAAATGTTCCACCAGCGTTCGAGTTGCCGTTCGCTGGACTCACCACACGCCATGTTACAGGTGGGTCAGGAGGAAGATCTACTTCATAACTAGAGACTTGGTAGTGCCAAGTACCACCAGCCTTATACTCGTTGTCAATAAACGTCGCTGTAGGAGCAGACGCCCCAGATGTACCATAGAGTTCTTGACCTATGACGGAATCGTCTGGTGTCATGGAGTTACTGGTCGAGTACCCTGTGTAGAAAGCAGTATGAGAGTTTACCGCAACCTCAAATGAAGTGCTACTGGCACGTTCGATCAGAAAGGAGGTGTAGTAGCCGAGATCATTGTGTGCGGTGCCGAAGTAATGTATCGCATATGACTGGTTTGGGCGGAGATCGGCCCAAAAGTAATTGAAACCATGAGAATCCAACATATATCCGACTTCGACCCAACAGATATGGCCTCCAGAATTGCAGTTAGAATTGTAATCTTGCTGAAACCACGTTTCATTATCAATGAATCCTTGATTGAGGCATGATATGTTGCAACCCAAATTGGCTATCGAGATTTCTGTTGATCCCCCTTGGGTTCCCGGATATACGAACTCGGTCTGGCCGTAGCAGTGGGACGAAACACACGAATACGATGCTGGCATTGACCGCGCAGGTGGCGCTATTATGAAACTGAGGATCATTGCTATCACAAGTGCCGCGCCAAATACTACAGACTTCCTAGTCGCGTGATCGCGTGTTTTCAATTGAGTCCATCCTTTCAGATCTGCGTGGATCTCGTGGGTGGTAATCCACTTTCGAAGTGATTCACGCATTGGCGTATCACTCGCGATTCCGCTTCACTCCAGAGGCCGCTGCTTTCGTCCTGTGAAACGATAGTACTTTGATTGCGCCAAGAAGTCAAGTGCTTGATGTTTCAGATAGAATAGAGAACAGCAGCCGAGAGGATTGTGAAATGCAGGCGCGCGCTAAATGTATTGTCCTTTGGTTGTCATGGGCTCGTAGCGTCCGATCATACTTGCGCTTGTGAAATGCCTATTTGGAGTACGCCTTCGGGAACACTATCTGTTACCGCATCACTCCATTCATAGGCCCTGAACACGTAAACCCAGGACACGAGTTCGAAGATGCGGTGCAGCGCGGCGGCGCGCCGACCAGATGGCCAATGCGCCGCCGTTCTCGAGCGGGCAGGGATCGCGGGCGCCGCGCTTAGCCCGCCGTCACGAGGGCGATGGCCATGCCGTCGTAGCCCTTGCTCCCGACTGTCTGGAAGGCCGTCGCGCGCAGGTGGGCTTCCGCCGCCAGCATCGCCAGCCCGCGCTGGACGCCTTGCGCGTCGGCGTCCTGGCTGGCGGGATCGGCCACCGCCCCGCCGCGCACCACGTTATCGATGATGATGAGGCTGCCCGGCTTTGTCAGGCGCAAGGCCCAGGTGAGATAGTCGGGTGTGCTGACTTTGTCGGCGTCGATGAAGACCAGATCGAAGGGGCCAGCGCCCTCTGCCACGAGCTGGGGCAGCGAGTCGTGGGCTGAGCCGAACTGTGTCACGTATATCGTGTGGATAGCTCTTGTGGGCCGGTGCTGGATGTGCTTTCGTACCCCTAATTTACCACCCTTGGGCGGCCTTCGAAACAGTTTCTTACTTCAATAATGCACAGGATCAGCTTCTTCAGTTACGCTATCGACACTTCATTAGCAGCGCTCCGGTCGACTACCTTGACAAGTGATGTATCTGAATATACAGTTTCCCCATCAACACTTAAAACTCAAGGAGGTGAGGGGGTGCAATAGACCGATACGGATAGAATTACTCGACCTGGATTGTTCTCGTGCAGTAAGGAGAAGCATGTGAACGGCAAGATTGTACGTGTGTTGACTTTGTCTGCCCTGGCCCTGACATTGGCGCTCGCAGCGAGCCTGAGCGAGCTACCTGTCGCACACGCCGCAA
>DASVWQ010000003.1:0-5585 GCA_036393135.1 Ktedonobacterales bacterium | reverse complement strand
GGGGAAATGGAATGAGCTTGACCATCTGTCCGGTGGCCGTTATCGCCGCCCCGGTGGAATGCGTGTGGGAACTGCTGACGGAGCCAGCCCTGCGTGATGAATGGTGGGATGCGCGCACGGAGCGTGTCACGCCGGAGGGGCCAGCCACGCCCGGTCAGGTCATCTATCTGAAAACCGTGCCGTGGGGCAGGCGATGGCAGCCGACGCTCAGCATCGAGCGGGTGGATGCTGACAGGCGCCAGATCCAGTGGACGCTGCGGGGATTCGGCGTCACCAACCACCAAACCACCACCTGCACGGCGATCGACGCCACCTCCTGTCGCGTGCAATATGGCTGAAACTTTACGTTCTCGCCAGGTTGGTGGAGCTGGATACTCAGTACGTTTGGCGGCAAGCGGTTTGAGGCGGGCGTCGAGGATTCGCTGCGGCGGCTCAAGCGGCGGGCCGAAGCTCGCTATAGGGCCGGCGATGGCGCGAAGGCCTGATGATTTGCTGTGGCGCGGATGGGCGCTGGCGGGAGAGGCGACTGTGACGCTGGGCCGCCAAGTTGTGTCGGGCATGTGAGCGGCGGCGGATAACCTGCGGGGCGTGGGCGTTGGGGGCGAACGAACCGCGGGCGAGTGAGATCTGGCGCGCGGCGTGATTCGTCCGCGAAGGAGGACGAAGGAGGGCGCTGATGGATGCGCAAGTACGCGAGTTGCTTCAGGAACTGGCGGCCATCGAGCCGCAGCCAGCGCCAGTGGGCGAGCCGGGGCTAACACTGACGGGCGCCCCTGTCGGCGTGCGCTATCTCCCTGTCCTGAGCGTGTATCTGGACTGGCGGCCTGAAGCGACTGGAGAGCGACCGGCGATACGGGCTGCGCGTGTCATCGTGAAGGACCGGCTGCGCCAGATCGAGCGCGCGTTCTGGCCGCGTGGCGCCGCCTATGACGCTGTCCTGGATGGCGCCGCCCGCATCGAGCGCTATCTGGACGAGCAGGCGCCTGCCTCAGCTGAAGGGCTGGCCATCTTTGTGTGTGAGCCGCTGGGTCTCTTCGAGACACTGGTATCTGGCGCGCCGTTCGCGACCGAAGTGACGGCGGACGCAACGCCGAACCTCTATCCATTGGCCCGCCTGCTGGACGATCAGGAGACAGCCATCGTAGCGGTAGTAGACACTCACGCGGCCCGTCTCTTCGCCAGCCATCGTGGGTTGCTGCGTGAGCTAAAGGACCTGGAGCGCAACCCGAAGTATTTCCATTTCATGAAGGGCGCCGTCGCGATGAGCCAGGCGCACTATCAGCGCTATGCCCTCAGCCAGCGCGCCAACGTCGCTGAGGAGGTCGCGCGGGAACTGGACAAGCTGGCGGCCGAGACAGGCGCCACCCAGGTCGTCCTCGCCGGGACTGATGGCGCGACGGCGGCGCTCAAAGCGGCGCTATCGCCGCGTGTCGCGGCGCTCACGCGGACGCTGGCCCTGCACATCGACATTGGCGCAAACCGCGATGCGATCTGGGATGAGGTCGAGCCAATCCTGCGCGAAGTCCAGGCGGAGGATGATCGCTCGCTGGTCGAGCGACTGATGGCGGAGGCGCTGGCAGGGCGGCTTGGCGTCGTGGGGCTGGAGGAAACACGCGATGCGCTCGCAGCCGGGCAGGTGGATACGCTCGTCCTGCTCGCAAACGCGAATCTGCCTGAAGCGCTGCGCAGCCAGTTGATCAGCCTGGCGATGAAAACCAGGGCCAGGGTAGAGATCGTGGACGACAATATCGCCCTGGCGCCGCTTGGTGGCGTGGGCGCGCTGCTTCGCTATCGGGTCGCCGCCACACCAGGGCCGGTGGAGCAGACGGAGCCGACGGACATGCGCCCCGCGCCCTAGGACAGGATCAGCCGCGAGCGCTGGAAACGGGCCAGCGCGATCAGCAGCAGCACGACATCGATCACCAGCAGCGCGCCCGCGAAGCTGAGGAACAGCTGCGTCGGGCTGCTGGAGTTCAACGCCGCGAGGATGGCCTGTTGGGTGGCGTGTGGCAGGAGCTGGATGATGATGACCGGGATGAAGATCAACACCATGAAGCCGACACCCAGGTTGACCTGCGCCTGGCGCGTGGAGGTTGCGCGCAGCGAGACCAGGCAGCCCGCGCTCGATGCTAGCAGCGCCGTCAGCAGCCCCAGCACGACGATGGCGAATATGTCGCTGCCCGGATAGAATGCCAGTCCGCCGCCTGCGTTCTTGGGCGAGAAGTTGGCGACCACCGCCTGCGCCAGCGCGGCGACGAGGGCGATGCCCCAGCCGAAGCCGACCGCCGCGCCGACCTTGCCAAAGAGGATCGCGCGGTCGGAGAGGCGGCTCGCCAGTAGCGTCTCCAGCGTATGCCGCTCGCGCTCGCCCGCGAAGCTGTCGGCGATGACGTTGAGCAGGAGGATCAGCGGCAGGTAGAGGCCGTCCACGACAATCGCGGCGCCGGATGTGAGCATGCTGCGCCCCAATTGCAGCGGCAGCAAGAGGCTCACTATGCCGACGATCAGCAGCACGCCGATCATACCGCGCCCGCGTCCGCTGCCACCGCCCGCGCTAGAGCCTGCCAGATATTCGCGCCACTCTTTCAGCATCACCGCCCAGATGTCGCGCATCATGAGGCCGCCTCCTGTCCGCCGCTCTCTTCCATCAGGCTCAGGAACACCTCTTCCAGGCTGGCCTGGCCGCGTCGCACCTCCTCGATCTGCGCGCCCGCCCCCACCAGCTCCGCCACGATTGGCGCCATGCTGACCTGATTGTTCGCCAGCGCCAGCGTCAGTCGCCCGTTCTCCACCTGCGCATCCGCGATCTCTGGGCGCGTTCGCAGCATCGCCAGCGCATCCGGCGTGAAGTTCGCGCCAGTGACTTCGGCCTGCGGGCGGCCTGTCTCGCGGCGCAGCAGATCGGGGCTGCCGACAGTCAGCAGCTTGCCCGCGCGGATGACGCCAACCTGCTGGCAGAGCCGCTCGGCTTCCGGCAGATTGTGGGAGTTGAGGAAGACGGTCACGCCCTCGCGCGCGACCAGCGCCTCCAGGTCGTCGCGCAGGCCAGCGGCGGCCAGTGGGTCCAGCCCCGCCGTCGGCTCATCGAGGAAGATCAGCGTGGGGCGGTGCAGCAGCACGCGGGCGATGGCCAGCTTTTGCTTCATGCCGCGACTCCACGAGCCGACACGCTCGTCGCGCCGGTCGTACAGCCCCAGGTGGGTGAGGAGTTCTTTTGTGCGGACCTGGCGTTCAGCGGCGGAGAGACGCCAGACGCGGCCATAGAAATCGAGGTTGTCAGCGGCGGAGAGGCGCTCGTAGAGTCCGCTGAATTCGAGCAGGGCGCCGCAGCGCTCGCGGATCGCGCCGCCCTGCGTGCGGGCGTCGTAGCCGAGGACCGTCGCCTGGCCAGCGGTTGGCTCCAGCAGCCCCAGCAGCAGATTGATGGTGGTGGTCTTGCCCGCGCCGTTGGCGCCCAGAAAGCCGAAGATGGTCCCTGCTGGCACATCCAGCGTCAGGCCATCCACTGCGCGCACGGCGCCGAAGTCGCGCGTCAGGCTGGTAGTGCGGATCGCCAGGTCGGATGATGCCGCGGACATGCTGGTCGCCTCCTTCGCCGCGCGCCCGTTCGTCGCGGACACGCTACCTCACATGGTACGTCGGGACGGCAAGCCGGGTTGCTACGGTCCGCCGGGGCGCTGGTAGAGGTAATACCAGCCCGGCGCAGCGGGGTCCTCGAGGAAGAGGGTGAAGGGGCGCGCGTCGCTGGCGTTGGGTCCTCCCGCGCCTGACATCGAGGGGTCATTGCCTGGCTGGTAGATCGTGTGCGCGGGGCCGAAGAGCGTGGGGATGGCGCCAACCGTGGTAAGCGGCCACTCATCTTGCCTGACGAAATCGGCTTGCGCCCAGCGGGTCGCCCGCGCGCCCGCGCAGGACGAATCGCCCGCGCAGAGGTCCCTATTCGAGTAGGTGACGCCTTGATACGTGAAGTGGCCAGGCAGCCCACGCGCGCCAGGCAGCGCATAGCCGAGCGCGTTGGCGGTCGCCGGGCGCAGCGCCATGACGGTCGCCAGCGCCAGCAGCGCCGCGAGGCCCAACCCCAGCGCCAGCCAGCGCCGACGGGCAGGGCGCGTCCGGGTCGGCGTCATGCGTCACTCCTTCGCGCGTTGACCCTGCGAGCATCCTCACGCCTGGCTTCGTCGCCGCGCAGTGTAGCATGCGAGCGCCCGCTGCGCTGTGATGCGCGTCACACGAAGAGCGATCAAGCCGTCTGGCTGGCCGCCTGGCGCGCCTCGCGGATGCCCGCAACCAGCCGCGCGATGTCATCTGATGTGGAGTAGAAGCCAGTCGCCACGCGCACGGCGACGGGGTTGGGCGTGGGGCGCGCGAGGATGCCCTGGTTGGCCAGCCGCTCGCAGAGTGCGGCGGGCGTCAATCCGGCGACGTTGAAGTGGACCAGCCCGGCCATCTGGTCGCGCGGGGTCAGCATGGTCACGCCGTCGAGCGCGGAGAGCGCGTCGTGGCAGGCCTCGCCGAGCGCGGCGATTCGCTGGAAGGCCCAGTCCCAGCCGACCTCCTGCGCGATCCAGCGCAGGCTCACGCCCAGTCCGGTGAGGCTGGCGGGGTTCAGGGTCGCCGCCTGGTAGCGTGAGGCCCCCGCTGGCGGCACGAAGTGGCCCTCCTCATCTGACATCCCATGCCGCACGCTGGTATAGCCCATATAGGATTGCTGGAAGTCGGGCATACGGTCGTGGCGAATGTAGACCGCGCCCGTGCCGTCGGGGCCACAGAGCCACTTCTGCCCGGAGCAGGCGTAGGCGTCCACCCCCAGCGCGCGGACATCCGAGGGGACCATGCCGCAGGACTGCGCGGCGTCGCAGATGAAGAGCGCGCCCGCCGCATGCGTCGCGTCGGCCAGCGCGCGAATGGGCAGGACAACACCGCTCGACCAGCTCACATGCGAGAGGGCTACAGCGCGCGTGCGTGGGCTGAGTGCCTGCCGCAACTCCGCCACATCGTCATGTCCGGGCAGGCCAATGCCGGTCATCCGGATCCGCACGCCGTAGCGCTGCCGCAGCAGATAGGCGGGATTCAGCACGCCGGGATGCTCGGCGCGCGAGGTGATGATCTCGTCGCCGGGGCGCCAGTCGATGCCCATCAGCGCGATGTTGACGCCTTCGGTCGTGTTGTGGGTGAGGGCGACCTCACTGGCGTCGCAATGGAGGACCTCGGCGAAAGCGGCGCGCACGTCATCGCTGAGCTGGAACAGGCGGGGGAAGACATCGGCGCCGATACGCCCATCCAGCAGCTCGCGCTCGCTCCACGCCACCATCGCGGCGTGCGTGCGGCGGGGCAGCGGGCCATTCGTGCCGGTGTTGAGATAGACGAACCGCTCGGCGGCGGGCAGCTCCGCGCGGATCGCGCTGATCTTCGCCAACTCGCTCGCCTGGGCGCCCTGCCAGCCATCCTGTGTCATGCGCTTGCTCACCTCATCGTGTGTTGGAAATCATCCCATAGCGAGCATATCACACCAGTCGCGCGGCGTCCGGAGCGCCAGGGGCTGCGGCGAGCGCGCTGGCTTCAGGCGCGGCGTCGGGTGTGGCGCG
>DASVWQ010000002.1:0-6045 GCA_036393135.1 Ktedonobacterales bacterium | reverse complement strand
GGCGGTATCCTCATCCACGCCGATCAGCGTGACGCCCGCTGGCGCGGCCTGCGCCAGACGCCGCACGACGGGATCGCGCACCATGCCCACCATGCGGTCGAAGTGCGGGAAGACGACGATCTGCGGGACGGTGGCCAGCGCGGGCAGCCAGTCGCCCGGTTCGCCGCTGATGAGGCCGGAGAGCAGCGCCCGCAGCGACACGGTATAGCCGCTCATTGCCATCGCCCCCGCGCTGCATCCCGCCATGACGGCGCCCGCCGCCTGCGCCGCCGCGATCACCTCCCACGCCGCCGAGCCACGCAGCGACTCGATGAGATGGTTGGGATTACCGCCAGAGAAGTAGTAGAAGTCGGCGTCGCGGAGCAGGTCTACCTGGCGCGGGTCGTCGGCGCTGGCGCGGTCGAGGATCATGGTTGGGCGAATCTCGCGCACGCCGAGCTTCCTGAAGTGATCCAGCCCCAGGCCGTTCCAGTGAGCCGGGCTGTTCGGCTCCAGGCCAGCGGCGGTGGGCAGCAGGACGACCCGCGCGTCCGCTGCGCCGCCGACCGTCGCCAGCAGCGCCGCGTCGGTCTCCAGCATCGCGTTGGTATACTCGCCTGAGCCAACCAGCGCCAGCGCGCCCGGCCCCTCTCGCCGCTCGTCCGCCATGCCTGCCAATCCTCTCCCTGGGTCGCCCGTCGCGGCGGGCGAGGTGGTCAGTGGTCGTCGCCCTCGTTTGCGTAGCTCGGCGTGTAGGTCGCGGACGCGCCGTCGCCGAACCAGCGCGGGCCGGGCTGGTGGGTATGGGCGTGAGTATGCGAGTGGTCGAACCAATGCTTGTGTTCGTGGGTATGCTCGCCCACGCCGACCGGACCATGCTCGAAGCGCGGATCGATCTCGCCGTCCGCGCCGATTTCGTGGTCGTGGCCCCAGGGCGCGGGCTGTCCCTTGTGGAAGTTCATCACCAGTAGGTTTTCGCAATGGTGGCGGCGGCGGCGGAAGATGTCGAAATTCTTCTTGCTCTTCGTCGCGCGCTCCTCGTCGGTCAGACTGTACCACTCGCGGTGGGGATGTTTGACGACGAGCGCGGCCAACTCCGGGCTGGCGACGGCCCGATAGCCTGCCTTCTTGAACTCGAAGCTGTAGTCGATGTCCATCAGGCGGTAGAAGCGGAACTTCTCGTCCGCCGGGCCGACCTCCAGCAACTCATCGCGGCGGAAGGCCATCAGGTAGCCCTCGATGGCGTCCACATCTGGCCCGGCGCTCTCCTGAAACTCCTTCAGGTCGTCGGTGACGAGGCCGTAGGGGCCGACGAGGCCGATGGTCCGCTCGGACAGCAGCGCGGCGATAGGCGCCCAGATGTCGCCCGCCAGCTCGATGCTGGTGTCGATCTGGACGATGATGGCGCCGTCGCTGGCGTGGAACTGGGCGTTGCGCGCCGCCGCGAAGCCCATGTCGTGGTCAGCGAAGTAGACGCGCGCGGGCAGCCCCTCCTCCGTCCCGGCATGCGTGACCTCGCGCAGATAGCCGAGCGTGGCGTCGGTCGAGCCGTTGTCCACGATTACCAGCTCGATGTCATGTCCGGCGGCGTGGCGTGCGACGCTGGCGATACAGCGGCGCAGGTCGTCGTGGTTGTTGTGAGCGATGAGGTTGACCGAGAAGGCGTGGCGGCTCGGCTCGCGCAGGTGGTTGGGCGTGTCGCCGGAGGAGCTGATATACGCCTCGTCGTCGCCGCGTGCGACCAGCCGCCAGTTCAGCGGGGCCTCGCGGCTGTCCTCGACTCGGTAGCCCGCGTCGAGGATGCGCGCCCGCAGCGCGTCGGCCTGGGCGAAGTCGCCTGCCGCGCGGAGGGTCTGGCGCTGGCGGACGAGCGTCGCGACGGCCTCTGGCGCGCCAGCCAGCCGCCAGGCGTCGCCGCTGGCCGCGCTGGCCGCCAGCGCGTCGGCCAGCCCCAGCCCGATGATCTCGTCCATCGCATAGAGCAGGCCTAGACGCAGCGCGGGCGGCGTGGCCTCATCGCGCAGCATCGCCCAGACGACGCTCATCGCGCGCGGCATGTTCAGGTCGTCGTAGACGGCGGCGAGGAAGCGCGCATACCAGGGATTGGCGCGGGCGAGGTCAGGCGTGGCGGGGCCATCAGGGCTGGCCTGCCACAGTCGCCAGGCGCGCTCGCGGAGGCGCTGGAGGGCGGTCTGCGCCGAGCGCAGCGCGCGGAAGGTGAAGTTGATGCGGCTGCGGTATTTGGCGGTGGTGTAGAAGTAGCGCAGGGCCAGCGGATCGAAGCCACGCGCCTCGACATCGGCCAGCGTGTAGGCGTTGCCGCTGGACTTCGCCATCTTCAGCCCGTCGGCCAGCAGGTGCTGCGCGTGGACCCAGCAGGTGACGAACCGTTCGCCGCTGGCCGCCTCGCTCTGGGCGCGCTCGTCCTCGTGGTGGGGGAAGATGTTGTCCACGCCGCCGGTGTGCAGGTCGAATTGCGGGCCGAGATAGCGGGCGCTCATGGCGCTACACTCGATGTGCCAGCCGGGGAAGCCTAGCCCCCACGGACTCTCCCACGCCATCACGCGCCCTGGCTCAGCCTTCTTCCAGAGCGGGAAGTCCTCGAGCGCCCGCTTGTAGGGATCGTTCTCATTGGCGATGTGCTGGCCCCGCCCCAGGTTCTCCAGCACATTGCCGCTGAGCCGGCCATAGCCGGGGAAGGCGGCTACCGAGAAGAAGACGTTGCCGCCCGCCTCGTAGGCGTAGCCGCGCTCCAGTAGCCGCTGCGTCATCGCGAGCATCTCCGGGATGTGGTCGGTGGCGCGCGGGAAGACATGGGCGGGCAGGATGTTGAGACGCTGCTCGTCGTGGTGGAAGGCGTCGGTGTAGAAGGCGGCGATTTCCCAGGGTGTGCGCCCCTCTTTGAGCGCCTGGGCGATCATCTTGTCCTCGCCGCGATCAACGACATCCTGGCGCATGTGGCCGACATCGGTGATGTTCTTGATGTGGGTGACGCGCAGACCCTGGGCGACCAGCGCGCGGCGAATCCAGTCGGCCATCGTGAAGGTGCGCAGGTTGCCGACGTGGATGTAGCGGTAGACCGTCGGGCCGCAGCTATACATGCGGACATGCCCTGGCTCCAGCGGGCTGACCGGCTCGATGGCGCGGGTCAGCGTGTTATAGAGGCGCAGGCCGGGCGGGGCCGTCGGCGCGTCATCCTCGCGCGCCGCGCTTCTCGCCTGGTGATCTTCGCGTGTCGCCATCTCACTCGCCTCCCACCCGCCGCAGCGGAATCCGCCAGAGCCTGGCTCTGGCGGCGCGTGTGGCGTCTCGCGCGCGAGGGGCGCCGCGCCACCTCAATACGTATAGCATAGATGGCGGCGCGATTTCATGCGGCGGTGGGACTACGCCTCGTCGGCGGGCGGCTTGGCCTTCGCGCTGGCGCGCGGCTTGGCGGCAGGCTTGGCCTTGGTGGACGAGTTGGCGGGCTTGGCCTTGGCAGGCGACTTGGCGGCCGGTTTGGCCTTGGAGGCGCTGGCGCGTGGTGTGGCGGCGCGGGTCGCGCGGGGTCGCGCACTCGGCGCGGTCTCATGCTCGGCGGGTGGCTGAACCTCGGAGGCATCGGCGGGCGCGGCCTCATATTCGTTTGGTGGTTCAGACGCAGCGGCGGCCTCGGAAATCGCCCCGGATACGGTGTAGGCCTCGCCGTCGACGAATGTGGCGCCAGCGGGCGGCTGGGCGAGTTGGGTCGGCGCGCCAAACTCCAGCGCGCGGGTCGCGGCGAAGGCGTCGGCGCGCTGCTCGATCCAGTCGCTATGCCGCTCGTGGCTGGCGCTGATGCCGTCCAGCGCCTCGCGCAGCGCGCCATCGAGGTTCGACTCCTGCAATTCGCGGGCATGGTCGGCGACGGCGCGCTGGTGCTGGGCGAAGGCGCGCAGGCGGTCGTCATAGCGCTCGGCGCCGATGACGTGGAAGACGACGCCGTTGATCTGCGGCGTGACGGGCAGTCCCGCCAACTCCATCTCAGAGCGGAGTTGCTCGCAGAAGTGGATGTCCTCTACCCCCATCGCGGTGATGGCGTCGCGCTCGGTATATTCGGTCGCGCCAGAGGCCAGCGAGATTTCCATCTCGACGCTGGCGCGCTCATCCTCGAGTAGCATGTTGAGCGCCTCGACCAACTCCGTCTCGAACTCAGCGTGTGTCATGGGGGATGACCTCCACAGAGGGGATGTACTGGCCGGCTGGGGAGTCCGGCGCGCCATGCGTCTACAGCGTACAAGACGACAGCACAGCGCGCAAGGTAGCGCGGGCGTGCGTTTCTGTGGCAAATTGCTCGTATCACAGCCAGGCCGTACAGTGTGAGAGCCATCCTGGCAGACCGCGTACTAGGTTCAGATGTAGCGCAATGAGTGGTATCTGGGAGCGGGTCCACGGCGCGATGCGGGAGCGGGCGCAGCGGCGACTGCGGTGGGCGGCCACGCTGCATGACCCGCGCAGTCGCTTCTTTCAGCCCTGTTGGATGACTGCCATAACAGCCTCACAGACCCTGGAATCGCACAGAGGAGAGCATGATGAGCAACGACCAGACGGCGCCTGAGACAAAAGGCGTTACGGTGAAGCTACTGGCGACGGTTGACCTTGGCCCTGAGATCGAGGGCATGGCAGGCCGCCAACTTCGGATGCGTATGGTGACGTTCGAGCCTGGTGGCGTCTTCGGCCCGATTCATGACCATAAAGACAGGCCAGGTACCATCTACATCCTGCAAGGAACGATCACGGACCATCGCGATGGAGTCGCTACGGAATATGGGCCGGGAGTGGGCTGGCCCGAGAATAAGGACACCCTTCACTGGCTGGAGAACAGAGGGACGGTTCCAGCGGTCGAAATCTCAGTCGATATCTTCAGGCAAGAGTAGGAGAGCGGGCTAGCGTTCAACGAGCTTGCAGGCCGAGCGCCCGCTCCCAGGGTCCCACTGCCAGGCCCCCGCTGCATTCCGGTTTTCCCGAATACTCTCGGACATCTCCCCACGGCTGAAGCCGGGGGCTTCTAGCGGTCGAACCGCGCGCCATGGCGCCCCCAGGGCTATACTCAGAGAGCAGGTGTATTGGCAAGCAAGGCAGACCTTCGCCTGCGGGCGACGCGGCTTTCATCCCCATTTCTGAAGGCAGGGGTTTTCAGCCGCGATTCTCGATGAGAGAGACGTTCAGGTGGTAGTCGTGCGGGGTGCGCCAGGACAGTGTATAGTGTGGACGCGGTAGAGGATGCGGCGAAGGACATCATGCCTGAATCGCAGTGTGTGGCGGCTGTGGGCGGTGGCGAGAGGCTGACAGGCGCTACACCTTGTGGCTGTGAGGGGCGATATGCAGTGTTCGCAGTGTGGCGTCGCTTTGCGAGCGGGCGCGCGTTCGTGTCCGGAATGTGGCGCGCTGGTTGACTCGGCGCCTGCGAGCGCGAACATGTACCGCCCTGGCGGCCCTGGCGGCGCGGGCGGCTATGTCCCGGGCGGCGGCCAGCCCCAGCAGTCCTCACGCAACAGCCAGCCCAACATGAATCCGCAGGGGCGCCAGCTTGGCTCGCTGCAACGCCGCCTCCAGCGCTCGCAGAACTCAGGCGTGGGCGACGATGATGACTATGGCGGTGATCCGGGTGACCGTTCACGCGGCAGCCGGAGCGGCGAGCGCGGGCGGCGCTCACGTCCGCTGGACGACGCGCGCGGGGAGCGCGGGCGTCCCTCCTCTGGCGGCGCGCGGCGTGGTGGGCGCGACCACATGGGCTACGACGATGACTCACGCGAGTATCCCGCGTGGGATGAGTCTGTCGAAGGGCCGTCCTATCCGCAGCGTGGCCGCGGCACGAACTCTCGCCGCCCGCCAGAGGACAGCGCCGAGATGAGCGCCGAGGGGCCAGCCTATGCGCCTCCGCGCCGCTCGACACCGCGCCGCCGCTCACAGCCTGACGAGTGGCCTGACGACCGCGATGACTACACGAATCCGCTGGATGATCCACGCTCGCCGTTGGGCGGTTCGCGGGGCGGCCAGGGCAGGCGACCGTCGCAGGGTGGTCGTGGCGCCGCACGCCGTCCTGCG
>DASVWQ010000001.1:0-2931 GCA_036393135.1 Ktedonobacterales bacterium | reverse complement strand
TCAGCGGCGGCAGACCATCGCCACCGGCGAGCGCTTCGTCACCGCCGAGCTGAAGGAGCGCGAGGCGCAGGCGCTGCATGCGGAGGAGCGCATCGCCGCGCTGGAGGGCGAGCTATACGCCGCGCTGCTGGCGGAACTGGGACGGGCGCATCAGCGGCTGCGGCGGACGGTCGGCGCGCTGGCGCGGCTCGACCTCTGGCTCGCGCTGGCCGAGGTGGCTGTGGCGCGGCGCTACACCCGCCCGGAACTGACCGACGACAGCGGACTGGAAATCATCGGCGGGCGGCATCCCGTGATCGAAGCGACGCTGGATGGCGTGGAGTTCATCCCCAACGACACGCGGCTCGACGACCTGGGCGCGGCGGGCGAGCCAACCCGCGCGATGCTGCTGACGGGGCCGAATATGGCGGGCAAGTCCACCTATCTGCGGCAGGTCGCGCTCATCACGCTGATGGCGCAGGTCGGCTCGTTCGTTCCGGCGCGGCGGGCGCGTATCGGACTGGTGGACCGCATCTTCGCGCGGGTCGGCGCAGAGGACGATCTGGCGCGCGGCCTCAGCACCTTCATGCTGGAGATGGTCGAGACGGCGTTCATCCTGCGACACGCGACCGAGCGCAGCCTGGTCGTGCTGGATGAGGTCGGGCGCGGCACCAGTTCCGCTGATGGACTGGCCATCGCCCAGGCGGTGATCGAGCGGCTCTGCGCCGTCACCGGCGCGCGAACGCTCTTCGCCACCCACTACCATGAGCTGGCGCGGCTGGCTGAGGCGCTGCCCCGCCTGGGCGCCTTCCGCATGGAGGTGGCGGAGCGCGACGGGCAGGCGATCTTCCTGCGGCGGGTCGTTCCCGGCGCCAGCGACCGCAGCTATGGCGTGCAGGTGGCGCGGATGGCGGGCCTGCCAGCCGATGTGACCGAGCGCGCGGCGACGCTGCTGCGCGAGCGGTCGGCCAGCGCGCCTGCCTCGGTGGCTGAACGCTCCTCCGCCTATGTCAGCGGGCCGCCCGCCAGTCCTGAGCGTGAGCTGGCGCTGGCGCTGGCGAGCGTCAATCTGGTAGACGTGACGCCGCTGGAGGCGCTGAACCTGCTCTTTTCGCTGCAACAGCAGGCGCTAGCGTGGCTGGGCATGGGAAGCCCGCGCGCCGATGGGGAGCGAGGCCAGCCATGATCCCTGACGCCGCCGGGCCGCCACGTGTGCGGGAGCTGCCACCTGAGATGATCGAGCGGATCGCGGCGGGTGAGGTGATCGAGCGGCCCGCCTCGGTGGCGCGTGAACTGATCGCGAACGCGCTGGACGCGGGCGTGACCGAGGTCCGCGTGGAGATGCGCGAGGGTGGGCTGCGTCTGTTGCGGGTGAGCGACGATGGTTGGGGCATCGCGGCGGATGATCTGGAGCTGGCGGCGCGCCCGCACACCACCAGCAAGGCGCGGGCGCTGGCGGACCTGGAGCGGCTGACGACGCTGGGATTTCGCGGCGAGGCGCTGGCGAGCATCGCGGCGGTGGCGGAGTTGACGCTGGCGAGCGCCTGCGACGATGGCGGGCTGGCCGAGGCGATCACCCTGCGCGATGGCGTCTGCGTGGCGCGCGAGCGGTTGCCGCGTTCGCGCGGGGTAACGGCGACGGCGCGCGACCTCTTCCACGCGATGCCCGCCCGCCGCGCGCTGCTGCGTGGCCCACGCTCCGAGGCGGCGCGGGTGGTGGCCGTGACGCGCGCCTACGCGCTGGCGCATCCCGCCGTACGCTTCACCCTCGTCGCCGATGGCGCGCTGCTGCTGCAAACACCGGGCGCGGATCTCGCGGGCGCGGTGGCCGCGCTCTTCGGCGCGGATGTGGCGCGCGGACTGCTGCCGCTCGTGGCGGCGCGGCTGGATGGCCTGGACGACGTGATGGTCAGCGGCGTGGTGGCGGCGCGCCCGTTCCATTTCCCCACCCGCGAGCATATCTACCTCAGCGTGAATGGCCGCCCGCTGGCCAACCGCGCGCTGCACGCGGCGCTGGAGGCTGGCTATCGTCCGACCCTGCGCAAGGGACGCCATCCGCTGCTCGTCGCGCGGGTCAGCGTGGCGCCAGAGCGTATGGACGCCAATATCCATCCCGCCAAGTTGGAGGCGCTGCTACGCGATGAGACGGCCATCGCGGCGGCGCTGCGCAGGCTGACGCATGAGGCGCTCGGCGCGGCGCCGGTGAGCCTGACGGAGCCTGAGCGGCGGCTGGCGGCGACGGTTGGCGGCGCGGTCCCGCTGCGGCTCAGCTTCCCGGCGCCTCGGCGGCGGCGCGGTCTGCGCCTGCGCGAGCAGCCACACGGCGAGCGATACGCGGCGCGGCGCTGGGACGACGAGACGCCCGCCGGGCCGCTGCCCGAATTGGAACCGCTGGGCCAGTTTGATGGCGCGCTGATCGTGGCGCAGTCTGTGGAGGGTCATCTCTACCTGATCGACCAGCACCGCGCGCACGAGCGCATCCTCTATGAGCGGCTGCTCGCGCAGCGCGCCGAGGCCCAGTCCATCGCCAACGCAGCGGGACAGCTCTTGCTGGAGCCGCTGCTGGTCGAGCTGACGCCGCTCCAGGCGCGAACTCTGGCGGCGCGATTGGAGGAACTGGCGGCGCTGGGTCTGGAACTCCAGCCATTTGGTGGCTCAGCGTTCCTGGCGCGGGCGCTGCCAGCGACGCCAGGCGCGGCGCAGAGCGCGGCGGGCTTCGCGCGGGAGCTGGCGGAGGACGCCGCCGAGGAAGGCGACGACTGGCTCGATCACGTGCGCATCTCGCTCGCCTGTCGCTCAGCGATTCGCCGGGGCCAGCCGCTGAGCGAGGCCGAGCAGCGCGCCCTGCTCGCTGACTTGCGCGCCTGCCTCGCGCCCGCCGTCTGCCCGCATGGCAGCCCACTCATCGTGCGCCACAGCCACGCCGCGCTGACCCGGCTGTTCGAGTGGTGA